>JAWWCR010000024.1:0-38792 GCA_033720355.1 Gemmatimonadota bacterium | reverse complement strand
GGCATCGCCGCGCACATCGAGTCGCTGGCCGGCTGAGAGGCCGTCGCCTCAGACGCGCCCTTTCCCGCGGCGCGAGTGGCGTACGATCGCGACCACGGTCAGCGTGACCACGATCGCGACCGCGACGAGCCCGATGAGCACGCGCCGCGAGGGAGGCGTGGAGCTCGCCCCCACGTCGTCCTTCAGCTGATCGAACAGCGTCGACGGGTCGTGAAGGACGCCGCCCTTGGCGACCCTCGATACCAGCTCGATGTTGCGGATGTCCGCCAGCGGATCCCCCTCGAGAACCACGAAGTCGGCGAGCTTCCCCGGCTCGAGGGTGCCGAGCGAGTCGGACGCGCCGATGACCTCCGCGGCCGCCGAGGTGGCGGCCATCAGGGCGGCTTCGTTCGAGAATCCCGCACGCACCAGCGCCTTGATCTCCTCCTGAAGCGAAAGCCCGGGCGCGAGCGCGCCATCGGTCCCGGTGACGACGACGCCGCCTGCCTCATGGAAGGTCCTCACGAACCGCCGCATGACCTCCGCGGACTCGCGAAGCCGCTCGAAGTCGGACTCCGAGCGCTCGGGGATGCCCTCCGGCGTCGCGATCCCCGTCACGACGGCCGGGAGCTCGGCGAGCCGGTGCAGACCGGGTGGAAGGCCGTACGGCTCGGACCACTGCTCCTCGACGACCAGGAGTGGCTCGAGCCAGACCATGGCGGCGAGGTCGCGGGCGAGCCCGTCGAGCCGGGCCGTGTCCGCCCGCCCCCAGAGACTGCGATCCCAGATCTTCCACGCGGGGTCACCCAGCTCGCCGGGAGGGGCCGCCAGCACGCTGTCGGGGACGGCGTGCGCCGCGACGCCGATCAGGTGCGCGACCCCGTCATAGCCCGCCGGTAAGGCCTCGAGTCGCAGTCTTCGCACCGTTCCGTCCTCGAAGGCGTGTCCCCAGACCGACAGCCCGAGCTCCCGCGCGCTCGATCGAATCGCCTCGAGGACCGCAAGGGGATACGCGTCCTTGACCTTGATCGATGCGGCGCCCGACTCGGCGAGACCTCTCACGGCCGCGGCCGCGGCGCGCGCGTCGGTGGCGGCGGCCGGCCCCACGCGCCCCGCGACGTAGAGACGGGGCACGGGAAGCTCGGCGTCCGAAGAGCGGGCGGCCGCCTCGATGTTCGCCGCGTGGTTCCTTCTCGTGCTGCCGTCCCGCGTGGTCGTCACCCCGAGCAGAAAACGCAACCGCTCGTCGCGCCAGGCCTGATCGGGATTGCTGCCGAAGAAGGCGTGCATGTGGGTGTCGATCAGACCGGGTACGATCCAGAACCCGGCGGCCGCGACATCGTCGAACGAGCCGGGACGCGCGCAGTCGCCCGTCTCGCCGATACACCGGATGCGACCGTCGACGATGACCATCTCCGCGTTTTCGAGCGCGGGCGAGCCCGTGCCATCGAAAATCGTCGCGCCGTGCACGACGACAGCCTCGGAGCCCCCTCCGCAGCCCGCCATCAGGATGCCCAGGAGCCCCCACAGGGCGCCGGTCTTCGCCCCGGTCATCTCAGCCCTCGATGCGCCGTCGGCGCCGCGCACCGATCAGCCAGCCGAGAAGGAGCCCGCCGACCCCGCACGCCCCGAGCGCCCCGACGATGACGACTCGCCCGCGCGGAATCGCCCAGATCGCGCCGAGGTGCTCGCGCCCCCCGGGCTCGGGTGGTCGCATGATGTCTCCGTGCACGTCCCACCAGCGCTCGCGCGTAAAATGTCCCGACGAGACGATTCCCGTCGTCTCCACGTCGATCGCGACCTCGTCTTCGGTGACGTCGACGACCAGGAAGTTGTCGAACTGCTGCGCCAGAAGGCGATTCCACTCGTGCCCCCGGAGGATCTCCAGACTCGGGTTCGGGGCGATACCCGACTGGAAGTAGAGGACCCCGTCGCGCTCGGTGTTCGAGAACTTCGCCGGCCCGTAGTCGCCGGTGAACACCGCCGTCACGCCCGCCCGGGCGAGGATCGGGTGGACCTCGGTCCACCACGGAGAGTCGTCCGCCTCCCACCAGAGGAGATGGTGCATCACCACGAAGACCCGGTCGTACTCATCGGTCTCCGCTAGCCGCTGACGGAGAAACGTCACCTGGTCATCGTCGAGGTGGTAGCCGAACCCGTTGGCCCGGCGTCGTTCGGGCCGCCCATCGTCCCACGACGTCGTGAGGAGGATCAGCCGCGTACCGTCGACATCGACCACAGCGGGGAGCGCGCCATAACGATCCCGGTAGATCTCGCGGGTGACCGCATCGTGGATGTCGTGGTTGCCCGGCACCCGGTACACGGGGACGCCCAGGGTCGCGAGCGCGCTGTCGAGAGCGACCCACTGCTCGAGGACCCAGCCGCCGTCCGCGGGGTTCGGCCGGTTCGCGACGTCTCCCCATATGTTGTCCCCCGACAGGATCGCGAAGTCGGGATCGAGCGCGCGCACCTCGTCGAGCAGCTCGTCGAGGCGGGGGTGAAGGAGCCGGTCGGGCTCGGATCGAACATGACCCAGGACGACGAACCGCTGGACCGGTTCGGCTTGCTGAAGCGCCACGGCCACCGAAGGTGCGGTGGTCGCTATTCCCATCACTGCCAGCACCGACAGCAGACCCGCTCTCGTCATTGCCCTCACCCCTCGTCGCCCATGGCGAAGAGTCGCACGCGAAACAGCTCCACCCGACCTCCGCGCCGCTCGACGAGGCCGGTCGTCTCGTCGTACACGACAGCTCCGTCATCCACGTCCAGCTCGAAGCGTAGCCGGTCGTACCGACCCGGCGGAACATCGACGGTGGCGATCTCGATACGCCCCGGCTCGTCGGAGACCTCGACGGTTCGGGTGGCCTCGCCTTCGGGGCCCGCCAGTACGACCGTGAGCTCGACCACGTGCCGCCCCGCGAGCTCGACGACGAGCGCACCGCCCGCGGCAAGATCCCAATCGACGTCGCGTCCCCACGCGCCCGTGCCGTGCTCGACCTCGGCCGAAAGAGCGCCGTCCGCCTCCCGCAAGCGGATCGGTCCGGTCCGATCCCACGCCATCGCGTCCTCGTAGAATCGGATCTCTTCATCGCCGAACTCGTCGACCCACTGCGGCGGACGGGGCGCGGTCCACACGGCCGCCTGACCGAGGGCTCCGGGCCGACCGACCGGGACGAGCCCGTACGCGCGGTGCACCCACTCCGGCGCCGAGGTCGGGGGTACGGGGTCCGTCCCGATCGGTGACGCGATCACCGAGATGCCGGACTCGCCGTCGACCTCGATCTCCACCTGGTTCGCGGCGACGCGCGACAGCGCGAGGAGTCCTCGCCCGCCGCCCGCATAGCGCCAGTTCTTGACGTTCGAGAGGATCCCGATCTCGTTTCTCTCGATGGTGTCGTGGAGCAGGACCGGATCCGACCGGTCCTTGATCTCGATCCCGCGATTCCCATCGGCGATGTAGTTGTCGATCACCGCAGGGTGCGACGCCTCGCCGATCGAGATGCCCTTGTCGCCGCTCCGGAGCAGCCGGTTGGAGCGGATGAGCGGCGCCGACGTCATCAGATCGATCGCGTCGTTCCGCGAGTCCTCGATCGAGCAGCCCTCGATGGTCCCCGACGAGTAGTCGTAGTCGATGGCGTCTCCGTTCGCGTTTCGGAACAGGCACCGCTCGATGTGCACGTCTGAATGGACGGCGTTGAGCCCATCATCGCTTCGGAGGTTGTCGAGGAACGTCGCATCGCTGAAGCGCACGTCGCGGGCGCGGTGGATGGTCACCATCCCCTTGTACTCGATCTCGCCGTCCGTCGCTCCGCCGCCCCGCACGAACGTCGTGTGGGCGAATCGGCTGCCGCTCGCCCCGGAGCCCTGAAGCGCGAACGTGCCCCACGGCAACCGCTCATCAGCCGGCAGCACCGAGATCGGGCGGACCGGCGTCCCGACGGCCACGACGAGACCGCGAGACACGATCGATACATCGGGAGCGAGGACGAGTCTGGTTCCGGGCTCGACCACGAGCGTGTCGCGCGGACCGACCCGGAGCGTCTCCGTCATCGCGACCTCGCCCGACAGCCGGACCGTCCGCCCCCTCGGTTCCACGAACTCCCACGGGTGGAACCCGATCCCGTCCCCGAGCGCGGTGCCCCTCTCGATGGGCTCGGTCTCGACCGCCTCGCCGGTCACCCGGTTCTCGAGGATCGGCCGCAACGAACGTCCGGAGGGGACGCCCTCGGCAAACAGGCGGTAGTGGATCCGGCCGGCGGAGAAGTGACGGCCATCGTGCCGCCACCCGGCATACAGGGGCAGCGGCTCATCGAGCCGCACGATGCCATCCGTCATCCGCGACGACACCGGCTCGTCGCCGACCCCCCGCAACCCATCGCCGTCTCGATCGAGGTAGAGCCGTACGTCGGTCCCGTCGAGCCCGCCGAAGCCCACGAGATCAGCGCCCGCGAGTCCGCGCGTCTCGAAATCGAGCATCCGCGAGTCCGCGTCGCCCGTCTCGACAAAGCCCACGCGGGCGTCTCCGGCCCACGTCGCCAGCGTCTCGAGGTTCGAGCGCAGCACCCGTCTCAGCTCGTCGGGCTCCCCCGGGGGCGAGACGAGCTCTCTGCGAAGCCGCTCGTACTCCAGGTGTGCCGCGAACCGGGTCGTCGCTTCCGCCAGTCGGGCCTCGAGGCGCTCCATGAGGCCACCCTCGGCCGCCTCGCGCGCGACCGTGAGCGCCCGATCCATCACGAAGGGCGAACGCAGGGCGGTCGTGAAGAAGTCGTTCAGCGGATTGGTCGCACGCGCCTCGAGATCGAGGAGCCGCAGATCCCATGGAAGGGGTGTGAGGAGGCCGGAGCTCGGGTCATCGTACCAGAACTGGTTGTGGACTCCGCTCATGTGGTACGGGTCTCCCGCCACGAGCATCGAGGCCAGGAGCCGCGCGGCGGTCTCCACGTCGACGCGGTCCATGAATGCCCGGTGATGGGCGAGTGTCGGCCCGTGACCCGCCTCGATCCACCGCCTCAGACGGATTCTCGCGACGTCCTCGGAATCGGTGCCCTCGGCCGCCCGATCCCAGATGTACGGGTTGTCGAAGACGTTCCGGGGCTGATCCTTGAAGTACTCGCCGCGCTCGGCAGTGTCGGCGCGGTAGATGTTGCCCGGCATCCGACCCTGCCGGCGGAGGAACGACTCGTCGATCGGCTCGATCGCGCGGAACAGGCCGTAGTAGCGCTCGTTCAGGTACACCGGCGTGAGAGCGGAGAACGGGGCCGCGAGCCCCAGTTCCCCCGGGATGGAGTTCGCGAGGTGCGACTCGAGAACCGTCTTGCCCGACAGCGCGAGCTCGCGGAAACCGCGGACCCTCTCGCCACGCGGCACGCGAAGCGTGAAGGAGGTCTTCGGAGTGGTCCAGTGGACGCTCGTGTCGCCCCGGCGCCGAACGTTCGCCTCGCGGGAGGACCCCTCCCGCACCAGCAAGGCATCGACCCACGGATTGTCCGCGGCGAACGCGTTCGCCACATGCGCATCCCACTCGCCCGACGGGACGCTGAGACGGATCGCGACGGCATCGTCCGCCGCCGCGTCGAGCCTCTGGCGGACCGCGATCGCCCGCGGGGTGCGAAGCGCCGTGCGGACGTGTCCGGCGAACGCGCCGGGCAGCGTAACGGCGGCCGACCACCAGTCGTCGAACTGACGCGCCTCGGCGTAGTCGCGGAGCGCGGCCCCGCTCGCGAGCACGAGTGCGACGAGAAGCGGAGACGTGAGCACGAGGACGTCGAACGGCGTCAACGGCCGCCTCGACCAGCGGGGGCGAGCCATCAGTTGTCGGGCTCCGCCGACAACCACGTGTCCGGATCGACGACCGTCATGCCCGAGAGCGCCTCGGCCGCCCCGGCGCTCCGCAGGAGGTTTCGGTATGAAGATTCCACCAGCGACCACGTCTGGTCGTCGATCGGCACGCCGACGCGGACGTCCAGCACGGCGACCGCCGCGTCGGTCGGTAGCCGCACCCGTTTCGCTTCCTCGGGGCGCGTGATCGAGAGATCCCCGCCGGCGCGTCCCGGCACCCCCGCGCGCGCGGCCGACTCCCATCGGGCCCCGCGGACTTCGAGCGTGGGATGGCGCGAGAAGACATCGAGGGGGACTGCGCGGTCGAGACCCGAGACCGCGAATCGGATCTCGTACGTTCTCCCGTCGACCGGCACCTTGGCGCCGACGGTCGCGTCTCCGTCGGTCAGGGCGAGCTCCGTCACGCGCGTCGCCCCCAGGTACGTCTCGAACACCTCGACGACACCGGCGTAGTCGGCGTCCTCGTGACGCATGGCGATCAGGTTGCGTACCGCCGCCGCGTCGGAGGGGTAGAGCTCGAAGGCGTGGAGGAAATGCGTCGCGGCTTCGTCGGCCTCGGCCAGCGCCAGTGCGGCCTCGGCCAGCGCCACGTGGTTCGTCACGTTGTTCGGATCGAACGCGACCGCGGCCCTGTACGCCGTCAGCGACCGTCCTTTTCGGCCGGAGGCGAGCTCGGCCGCGCCGATCGCGTGGAGGATTCGCTCACGCTCGCGATCCAGCGAATGCCGGTTCGTGCGTGCGGGAAACCTCGCATCGAGGTCGTACAGGATGCCGAGCGCCGTCTCGTTGTCTCCCGCCTCCACGAGCGACTCCGCCTGCCGGAGCCTGTCGAGCAGCGCCGCCTCACGCAGGTCGAACAGCCGGGCAGCGCGCCCGCCCACCGCCGCCCGTAGCTGCGGCACGACGACGATCGCGCAAGCGAGCGCCAGCACCCCGAGGTATGCGACGGCAACGCGGCGGCGGTGGCGCTCCATCAGGCTCGCGAACGACGTCACCGGACCTCCGCTAGACGGTAACGTGACCGTGTCCGGGCAGCAGCGACACCTTCTCGGCGCCACCGACGGCACGGATCGCCTCGAGCAGGGAGCGCTCGTCCGCCCCCTTCTTGAGCTCGGCGCTGTAGACCAGCTCGACCGCGTCGCCACCCCGCTGGCTCTCCACGCTCAGGAGGGCGTGGTCGTGCAGATGCTCGAGGAACACGGAGTCGAAGGCGGTCCCGTAGTCCAGGGTCTCGGGGACCAGCAGGCGCAGCAGTATCTCGCGCGACCGGATCTCGCCCACGTCGAATCGGTGGAGAAAGAAGATCATGGCCGACAGGAAGACCGTGAACACGACCGCGGCGAGGTAGAAGCCGGTGCCCGTCGCCATCCCGATGGCCATCGTGACGAAGATGAAGGCGACATCCCGCGAGTCCTTCACCGCGTTCCGGAACCGGATGATCGACAGAGCGCCCACCAGCGCGAACGCCCGGGCGATGTTGCTCCCGATGATCAGCATGATGATCGAGACCGTGACGCCCATGATGATCATGGCGTGCACGAACGCCACCGAGTACGACAGCCCCTGGTGCGTGACCCGATAGAAGTAGGCGATGACGAGACACAGGAAGAAGCTCAGCCCGAGGGCGAGCATCGCCTCCCAGAGCTGAAAGCCGCCTCCCGCCGAGGTGTTCTGCATCATCTCCCGTATCAGCTCATCCACGTCGTCCTCCCCGACAGGTTTGGCCGGTCACGTCAGGCGATTGCCGAAAAAGGCCCGATCCACGGCCGTGCAGAACTTGGACATCCTCGTCATCTCGAGCCCGTGCGCCGAGACCTGCCGCACGAGCCAGTCCGGAACCTGGTCGTTGAACTTGATCTCCAGGATCGCGACGCGCGGGTCCACCACGTACTCGCCGTTCTCGAAGGGTCCGGCGATATCCGTCTCGGTCGCGTGATACTGCACGCGTGTGTCGACGGTGATCCGCAGGTCCGGCTCGAAGCGCCCGAAGAACGCCCGACGCCGGTATCCCACCGCCATGCGCGGTCGCAGCCGATGCCGATGGCGCAGATACATCGCCTCGCGCACGACCGGGTCGTCGATATCCACGACGTCGTCCGGTCGCGAATCGGCCGCTCTAAACGCCCGGTAGACCGTCTCGAGCGGGAGCTTCGTGCGGCGTTTCTGGAGCGTGCGGTCGGTTCGGTGCTTGATCTCGATGAACGCGTAGTCGACTCCCGAGTAGCGCCGAACACGCAGCTTCCGGCGGTCCTTCAGACCCTCGATCTTCTCCCAGAAGAGGGTCCACTCGTCGCTGTCCCAGTAGACCGAGTGCACGGGGTACCCCCTCCGCGCCTCGGCGTTGGCATCCGTACGAAGGTACGGTTCGAGCGAGCGCACGAATCCTTCGACCTGCCTGGTCGAAAGCAGGTACTTGAGCTCGAACCGGTTCTGGCTGCGCCGGACGTGGGTCAGCACGAGTCTCGATCCTCCGCGGGCCCGCCATGAGCGTACGTCTGCGAATCGCGTAAATCACCCATCAAATGCAATTACGGTGCCGATCCCGGCCGCGACGCGCGCTCCCACTCACCGCCTCGGGCGGACGCCCTTTGCCCGATCTCGCGCCGAGCTCCGGCCCGTTGCGCTCGCTCCGGCTCGACCGGGCATCGGTGGCATCCTGGTCCACGGAGAATCATTCTCGTAATCAGGGCGTCACGTGGGCAACGGGCGCCGGAGGCAGCCGCACCATCGAGATGGGTCACGTTTCGGGGGGGCGGCCCTCTCGCATGGAGGACAGGTTGGAAGTACGGCGCAATCCCGGTCGTGTCCGGGTCCGGCCCGCGGTAGCGGTCCTGGCTTGCGCGACGTGGTCGGCATGCGGGCAGGACTCGACGGTGTCGTCGGTCCCCCCTCCGCCCCCGCCACCGGGGGACGGCGGCTACGTCATCGCGTTCTCCACATTCCTCGGGGGCGGCGATATCGAGGAGATCCGCGAGCCGCGTCTCCTCCCCGACGGCCGGCTCCTGATTGGGGCACGCTCGCGGTCCGCGAACATGCCGGTCACTCCCGGAGCGTTTCAGCCGAACTACGGGGGCGGTATCGGCGACACGTGGCTCGGCATCCTGCGCGAGGACGGAAGCGCGCTCGACGCGGCGACCTACTTCGGCGGCAGCGGTATGGAACGTCCCGCCTACGGGCTCGAGGTGCTCCCGAGCGGGGACATCGTGTTCACCAGCGGCACGACGTCCCCGAACATCCCGACGACGCCTGAGTCGTTCGTCCCCGACCGCGTGACCCCCGCTCCCGCTCCCGGCGACGGGTACGTGTGCCGGATCTCCGGTGATCTGACGACCCTGCGCTGGTGCACCTATACCGGTGGCGGCTGGCCCCGGGGCGGGCTCGCGGTCGATGCGGACGAGCGGCTCTGGGTCGTGGGCCGCGCGTTGAGCGATGGCTTCTTCACCACGCCCGATGCGATCCAGTCGACGCCACGAGGCGAAGACGATGCCTTCATCCTCCTTCTGAGCGCGGACGGGCGTCAGGCGGTCTACTCCACCCGGTTAGGCGGTGGGGGCAGCGACGTCGGCGAGGTCGTTACATCGGTGCTCGTGGATGACGCCGGCACCGTGTGGGCGACCGGCAACTCGCGTTCGATCGACTTCCCCACAGCGGGAAGCGTCGCGCAGCCGACCTCCACGGGCGTTGCCGACGCGTTCGCGCTGAGCCTCGACGCGTCGCGCAAGCTCCGCTTCACCACCCTGATCGGGGGAGATCGGGACGACTTCACGGAGCATCGCACGTTCCTGCTGCCGGATGGCTCACCTCTGATCGCGGGCGGTACCTGGTCGGCTCTGCCGAACATCCCCGGCAGCGGATTCAGGCGATCGTATCTGGCCGTGGTCACTCCCGACGGCTCCGGGATCTCCTACATGGCGCCCCCCGCCGCGGACCTCATGGAACACCTGCTCGGACCGGAGGTCGACGCGGCGGGCCGCGTGTACCTGTTCGGGAGGACGGACTCGCCCGATCTGCCCGTGACGGACAACGCCATTCAGTCGACGTACGCGGGGGACGGAGACGGATTCCTCATGGTCCTCGCGCCTGACTTCCGGACCATCGAGTACGCGACCTACCTGGGTGGCTCGGGCTTCGAGCTCATCCGGGGCGCCGCGCTGACGTCCGACGGACGGATCTTCCTCGTCGGACGAACGGCGTCCGACGATTTCCCCGTGGTGTCGGCGCTTCAGCCGCGCCGCGGCGGTAGCGACGATGGCTTCGTCATACGGCTGGATCCGCGCTAGACACGTCGTGAGGCCGCTTCGTGAACATGTGGCGTCCACGCAGCAGTCTTCCCGACCGACGACGCGGGACGGTGTCATGGGCCCGTCATGCGAAACCGGTGCCCGGTCTGTTCCTTGCTGATACGCGGCCTCGGAACCCAGGGATGATCCGACTTCGGAGAGGCGTCTCTTGACGCTCGACCAACCAGCGCCCCGAGCCGACGCTTCCTCTGTCGGCATGTGGCATCTGCTTCTCGCCGGTTTCGGC
This sequence comes from Gemmatimonadota bacterium, assembly GCA_033720355.1. Classification (GTDB taxonomy): domain Bacteria; phylum Gemmatimonadota; class Gemmatimonadetes; order Palauibacterales; family Palauibacteraceae; genus Palauibacter. Next base: position 28,448 of record JAWWCR010000024.1, on the reverse strand, counting down.
CCGCCGATCGTGGGGGCCGTCATCGAGGGACTCTGGGCCCGCGCCAACGTGGTCTGGCTCGGAGGCCTGTCGTTCGTCGGTGAGGGCGTCCTGTGGATGGCGCCGGCGTCTTCGCTGGTCCTGATCGGGCTGCCGTCCTTCGTCCTCGGAGCGATCGTGCGGAAGAGGAGTCCCGCGCTCGGGGTGCGTACGGCCCTGTTCGCCTCGTCGACCCTCGCCCTCTTCGCGCTACTCAGCGTAGCGGGCGGCATCCACTGGCTCGCGTGGCTGCTGGTGGCCGCCGGGGTGTCGAGCCGTCTGGCGGTCGGCAGGGAGCGGCTGGCCCTGCGGGTGCTCCGGCCACTCACCCTGCTCGCCATCGCGATCGCCTCGCTCGGCACGATCGCACAATCACTCCGCGCGTCGGGCGACCCTGTCGAGCCGGCAGACTCCGACGGACCCGACATCGTGGTCATCTTCCTCGACACCGTACGCGCGTGGAACCTCGGGCTGTACGGGTACGAGCGCCCGACCACCCCGGCGCTGGACCGGCTCGCCGCCACGTCGGTGGTGTACGAGCGGGCGATCGCTCCCGCACCGTGGACGCTGGCATCGCACGCGAGCGCCTTCACCGGCCAACCGGCGTCGAGGCTGTCCACGGGCTGGCGCTCGTCCCTCGACGACACCTACCCGACGCTCGCCGAAGCCCTCGCTTCGCGCGGGTACCGAACCGGCGGGTTCGTTGCCAACGTCGAGTACTGTTCGTCGGAGACCGGTCTGGCTCGCGGGTTCCAGCACTATGAGGATTACCGCAACAGCCCCATGCAAGTGCTCGTGTCGTCTCGGTTCGGGAACTTCCTCCACCAGAAAGTCTCGTGGCTGGCCTCGTTGTTCCTACCCGAGCTGTGGCGACCGCACCAGCAGCCGGATCGAAAGCTCGCCGCTGATGTGGTCGACGCTACCCTCGACTGGATCCGCACGGCCGATCGGCAACGTCCGTTCTTCGCGTTCCTCAACATGTACGACGCACACGCTCCCTACTGGCCACCCGACCTCGAGGCGTATCTGGAGCGCGCCGAGGCGGTGGCCGGACAGGCCCGCTACGCGGAATCGGACACCCTCCTCGCGAGATACGACGGGGGCATCGCGTACATGGATGCGGAGATCCGGCGCTTCCTGCTCGAGCTGGACCGCGACGGCCGGCTCGAGAACACGCTGCTCGTGATCACCTCGGATCACGGAGAGGAATTCTTCGAGCACGGCATGCTGGGCCACGGCGACTCGCTCTACTGGCCGGCCCTGCACGTGCCCCTGATCATCCGCATGCCCGGAGCCCGGGCCGGCGGGACGCGGATCGAGGGCCCGACTCCGCTGACGGCGATCCCGTCGCTCGTCATGGACGTCGTGGCGCCGGGCGAGCCCTCACCCTTCCCGGGGCCGCCTCTGCCGCTCGAGTCGGGAGAAGACCAGGGCACGAGCGTCTACAGCGAGGTGCGATTCGCGGAGAACCGACCCGAGGAGTCGCCGATCTCGAAGGGCGACATGAAGTCGCTCGTGACGGACTCGCTCCACTACATCCGGATGGGGGACGGCTCCACGGAACTGTACGATCATCGGCGCGACCCTCTCGAGCAGACGGATCTGTCGGGACGGGCGCCGGCGCTGGAGAGGCGCCTCGCGGGCGAGCTCGAGCGCTTTCTGCCGCCGATCACCGGCGGAGGTCGCTAGGCGAATCTCCGGGGGATCGACGCTCGGCCGACCCGTGAGCGCTTCCGGCCTGGTCGGACGTCCGGGCGGCCAGGACGACCATCTCGCCGAACCGGGCGACCACTTCATGGCCTTCGACGAGGGCGCGCCCGACGATACGGTCCCAGCGTCCCTCGCGAAGCCGGGCTTCCTCGACCATTTGATCGAAATGGGGCGATGAGACCCGTTGCGCGATCTCCTTCGTGATCGATGGCTGATCGGTTCGCTCGACCGCCCGTGGATCGCCCCTCCCGTTGAGACGGTCCCACGCCACGCCACGCATGATCACGTAGGCCGCGGGATTCTCCTCGAGGAAGCGGAGGGCCAGCTGTCCGCGCTCGTCGGAGTAGAGGAAGTCATCGTTGAGGAAGTCGGCTTTGACGACCCCGATCTGCTTCCCAAGCGCCCAGGCCGTCGAGTAGAAGAGCACAGGAGCCCCGAGGCGCTCGGGCTCCGCGAAGAAGCGCGCCAGCGAGACATTCGCGGAGTCCGGCCGAATACGCTCGAATTCGATCGCGGGCGCGGCCGTCTCGGGTCGAGAAGCCAGCAAGAAGTCGCGCGTCAGAGTCGCGCGCGCTCCGGCGACCCACCCCTGGGCGAGCCAGCTGACGCTCGGTAGCAGACCCACGCCGTACGTGACCACCGCAGCCACGGTGAGCCCCAGCCCCCACGCGCGCGCCCGTCGGCCCAGCCCGAACCCCCTCGCAGCGCCCGGAAGCCACCAGGCCAGGAGGAGAAGCTGAAAGGGGGGGAGCAGGTGCCAGAGATCGGCCCGATTGAGCCCGCTGCGGAGCCCCAGGACCGCGAATCCGACCCCGAGCAGAAGAAGGCGAGCCTCCGCCGCCGCGTCCTCGCCCAACTCGGTCGGACCGCGCCTGATGGTGTGGGCCGCCGCCATCGTCGACAGCCCCAGGAGCCCGAACAGGGCCAGGGAGTTGACGGTCCACCGGAACTCGAAGGCGGCCTCGCCCGCCGCGAATCGGGCCGACAGGTAGCGAAGCTCGGCCACGTAGCTGGGGAACACGTCGCGCAGGAGCGCGGCCGCGATCCCGATCCACACGGCGATGGCGATCAGCGCGAACGACGCCCCGAAGGCGAGGGCGGCCTTCCGGTGCCGGCCGAGCAGCAGCACCCCGTAGAGGAGTCCGGCGGCGCCGAGCGCCGCGATCCCCACGTCGTGCGAGTATGCGAGCTGCACCCCGGTGAGTGCGGCCGCCAGCGCGGCGATCCTCGTCGACAGGGGGCCCGACGCCAGGACGACGAGGGCCACGAGCGCGGGGAGCCTCCGCAACCCGCTCTGGTTCGGACCGAACAGGGCCGTCGACAGGGCGAGCGCCATGACGAGGAACGCCACCCACCGCCGCCCGCGGCGAGGGATGAGCGAACGGAGCACCGCCAGAAGGACGCCCATGAGGAGCAGCTCGCCGAGCGCCATGTACGCGTAGAGGCTTGCCATCGAGTAGCCGAACACGCTCATGAACCAGTGCGCCGGATACAGCATCAGCGGACCGTAGAGGAACTCGAAGTCACGATACGGTTCCATGCCGGCGAGCATCCGGTGGGTGGCCGTCAGGAAGACGCCGTCTTCGATGTACGGTCCCATCTTCGCGAGGAACCAGGGGAAGTAGATGACCGTCACGACCAGCAGAACGAGCGTGGCGGAGTGACGGGGGTCGTGCTCGTAGGCGGGAGCCTCGAGGGGCCCGCTCTCGCCGCTCGACTCCAGAAGGAGACCGATGACCGCGACTCCGGCCACCCACGCCAGCGCGACGATGAACGCGGCGGCGTTGGAGTAGCCGTGGGCGGCCGCCACGCTGACGACGTCGGCTGGCGGCTCGATCCACGTCGGGATCCACGTCATCGCCGGGATGAGAAGGGCGGCGGTGGCCACGAAGAGGCCCCGAGGGCCGATCTTCATACGGTCGACCGCCGCCCCGGGTCGAAGATCCGAAGCCGGTGCGGTGCTTGCATCTCCCCGAGTGCTGGATCCCGATCTCCCGGAGACCGATGCGCATGACGCACGACCGCACGAGATGCGATTCGCTCGTGATCGGCGGAGGATTCTACGGCTGCTCGGTCGCGTTGCGCCGCCGAAGCTCGGGCGACTCCTCCGTGACCCTGATGGACGCGGGCGACGACCTGATGACTCGGTCCTCCTACGCGAATCAGGCGCGGGTGCATGCGGGCTATCATTATCCCAGAAGTCTGCTCACGGGATTGAGGTCGCGTGTCAACTCGACCCGGTTCATCGAGGAGTACAAGGAATCCGTTGTCGGAACGTTCGACAAGTATTATGCCGTGGCGCGGTCGGGCTCCAACGTCTCGGCTGCGCAGTTCGAGAGGTTCTGCGAACGGATCGGAGCGCGGCTCGACGATGCGGATCCCGAGATCGCGGCCCTGTTCGACCCGGACCGCATAGAGGCCGTCTACCGGGTCGAAGAGGTCGCGTTCGATGCTCTGGCGTTGCGAGAGCGCGTGCGAGCCGATCTGGCGGCGGCGGGCGTGGCGGTCAAACGGCGGGCAGAGGCCATCCGCGTACGGCGCACCCCGGAGGGGCGTCTGGCGGTCGAGTCGTCGATCGGTGTCTTCGAGGCCGACCGGGTCTACAACTGCACCTACTCCCGGTGCAACCGCCTCCTCGTCGATTCGGGCCTCCCCCCGATCCCGTTGAAGCACGAGCTTACCGAGATGGCTCTCGTCGAAGCGCCCGAGGAGATCGCCGGGGTCGGGGTCACCGTGATGTGCGGACCCTTCTTCTCGCTGATGCCGTTTCCGGCGCGGCCGGGGCTGCACACGCTGAGTCACGTGCGCTACACCCCCCATCACGCGTGGGAGGACGACGGCGGGTCGTACCGCGACCCCTACGCGGTTCTCGAGGGCGCGGCTCGACGCACCAGGTTCGAGCACATGCGGAAGGATGCGGCGCGGTACGTTCCGGCGGTCGAGGACGTCCGATACCTGGAGTCTCTGTGGGAGGTGAAGACCGTGCTACCGAGGAGCGAGGTCGACGACAGCCGACCCATTCTGTTGAAGCGCGATCACGGGTTCCCGAACCTCACCTGCATCATGGGCTCGAAGATCGATAACGTCTACGATGTGCTCGAGTGCCTCGAGGAAGCGCCAGCGTGAGCGATCGCGTCGATACGTTCGTCTCGGTGATCGCGCCGATGCGGGACGATGCGGATATCCTCGCCGGCTTTGTCGAGGAGACCGTCTCGATGCTCGAGACTTCGTTCACGAACTACGAGCTCGTACTCGTCGATGATGGCTCCGAGGACGATACGCTCGGAGTCGCCCGTCGGCTCCTCCGCGAGCACGACTGCATTCGCCTGCTCCCCCTCTCGCGGAGGTTCGGACAGGAGATCGCGATCTCGGCCGGGCTCGACTCGGTGATCGGCGACTACACGGTGGTGATGCTCGTCGAGGGCGACCCCGCCGAACTCGTCCCGGAGATGGTGGCGCGGGCGATGGACGGCGCCGGGGTGGTCTACGGTGTGCGGCGTGCACGGGCGGGCGACCCGTGGTGGCTCCGGACCGGCGCGCGTCTGTTCTACGGTGCGGCGAACCGTCTCCTCGGATTGGGGATCCGGGCGGATTCGACCCATTTTCGGGTGCTCAGCCGTCAGGCTCTGAACGCTCTCATCAAGGTGCGAGACAGGAGACGGTACCTGCGCACCCTGTCGTCCTTCGTCGGCTACCCGACCGAGGAGATCGTGTACGAGCCCCGTCCCCGCCGGAACCCGCCCCGACGCAAGGGACCGGTCCAGGCGCTGGCGCTGGCGATCAACATCATCGTCGCGAACACCACCCGGCCCCTCCGGCTCGTCAGCTGGCTCGGTCTCCTGATGGCGGGCTTCAACCTCGCATATATCGGATACATCGTGATCGTCTATCTGCTCAAGGACGATGTGGTGGAGGGGTGGGCCACCCAGTCGCTTCAGCTCGCCGTCGGCTTCTTCTTCGTCGCGCTCGTCCTCGCTGTCCTCAGCGAATACGTGGGCCGGCTTCTGACCGAAGTGCAGGATCGCCCACTCTACTACACTCAGGCCGAGGAGGTCAGCTCGGTGCTGATCGCCGACGAGCGACGTCCGAACGTCGTTGCCGAGTCGACGGAGTCGCGTTGACCGGCCCCGGCTCCGAATCCCCCACTCCCCGCGAGGTGCCCGCCTACACGACGCGTGTCCCGGCGCCTCGTCGCACGCGGTATGTCGTGGCGGTGTTCGTGCTGAACGAGAACGGACGGCTTCACTCCCAGCTCGAGCGGATGCGCCCCGTCTCCGGGGCCGCGGATGTCGTGGTCGCCGACGGCGGCAGCACGGACGGCAGCGTCGAGCCCGACGCGATCGGGCGGTACGAGGTGCGTGGCGTCCTCGTGAAGACGGGCCCCGGCCGGCTCGGCGCCCAGATGCGGATGGCGTTCGACTGGGCGCTTCGCGAGGGTTACGAGGGGGTGATCGCGATGGATGGGAACGACAAGGATGATCCGGCGGCGATCCCCGACTTCGTCGCGGCGTTGGAGGACGGGGCGGATCACGTCCAGGGCTCGAGGTTCATCGAAGGCGGACAGGCGATCCGGACGCCGCTGGACCGGTTGCTCGCCGTCCGTCTCATCCACGCGCCGCTGATCAGCCTCGCTGCACGGTTCCGATACACCGACACCACGAACGGATTCAGGGGGTACAGCCGTCGCTTTCTCGAGGACACGCGCGTCGCGCCGTTTCGCGACGTGTTCAGCGGGTACGAGTTCCACTACTACCTCGCCGTACGGGCGGCCCGTCTGGGCTTCGACGTGCGTGAGATTCCGGTCACGAGAGCCTACCCGGCGTCGGGGAAGACACCGACCAGGATCAGTCCCGTGAGGGGGAGGATCGCGGTGCTGCGCTCGCTGTGGCGTGCCTGTCGTGGAGCCTACGACCCCCCGCCCTCGACGGCCGACCCGACGGTGTCGGCAGGGGCCCTGACGGGCGGAGAGCGCGGGTGAGGGCGCTCGTGGGCTACACCGGGTTCGTCGGTGGGAATCTCGCGTCCCAGGCCGAGTTCGACGCGACGTTCAACACGCGGAACATCGAGAGCATCCGTGGGCGCGCGTTCACGCTCGGGGTGTGTGCGGCGGCCCCGGCGGAGAAGTGGAAGGCCAACCTCGACCCGGATGCCGACCGGGCGTCGATCCGCCGTCTGATCGACGACCTCGATGCGGCACGGTTCGAGCGCTTCGTGCTGATCTCGACCGTGGACGTCTATCCGGAACCGCGGGAGGTGGACGAGGAGTCGCCGATCTCCGTCGAGTCCTCCTCGCCCTACGGAAGGCACCGCCGCGAGCTGGAGATGTTCGTTCGCGACAGATTCGACGCGACGATCCTGCGCCTGCCGGCGCTCTTCGGACCGGGATTGAAGAAGAACGCCGTGTACGATCTGCTGCACGACAACATGGTCGACCGGATCGACTCGCGCGCGGTCTTTCAGTTCTACGACCTCGGCAACGTGTGGCGCGACGTGCGGCGCACCCTGGAACTCGGGATCGCGACGCTCAACGTCGCAACGGAACCGGTGTCCATGGCGGAGGTGGCGCTCGAGGCGTTCGGGATCGAATTCGAGAATCACGTGGCGGAGACGCCGCCGCGGTACGACTTCCGCAGCCGCCATGGGAGAAGCTGGGGCCGCGAGGATGGCTACCTGTATGGTCGCCGGAACGTGTTGGAAGGGCTGCGCCGGTTCGTGGTCGCCGAGCGGGCCGGTGGCGGCGGGTCGACGTGAGGATCGCCGTCTCGAACATCGCCTGGGATCCGGCCGATGACGACGCGGTGGCCGAGATGCTGGTCGGGCACGGGGTCGAGGCGATCGAGGTCGCCCCGACGATGATCTGGCCGGACCCGTCGTCGGTGGATCGGGGCACGGCGACCGCGACCCGAGAGCTCTGGGCCGGACGCGGGCTGCCGGTGGTTTCCTTCCAGGCGCTCCTGTACGGGCACCCCGAGCTGCGTCTGTTCGGATCGGAGGAGGAACGCGAGCGGACCGTCGAGTATCTCGACCGGATCATCGGGCTCGCGGGCGCCGTCGGCGCCGGTGCGCTCGTGTTCGGGTCGCCGGGGAACCGACGGCGGGGCGACCTGCCGGTCGAGGAGGCCGACGCGGTCGCCATCGCGCTCCTCCGTCGCGTCGGGGCCTCGGCCGCGGCTCGCGGCTGCACGTTCTGCATCGAGCCGAACCCCACGGACTACGGGTGCGACTGGGTGACGTCCGCGTCGCGAGGGCGCGACGTCGTCACGCGCGTCGGTCATCGGGGAGTGGGCCTCCACCTGGACTCGGGGGCGATGACCCTCGCCGGAGACGACATCGACGAGGAGATCCGCGAATCCGCGCCCATCCTCGCGCACTTCCACATCAGCGAGCCCGACCTCGCGCCGGTCGGCGGCGGGGCCGTAGATCACGCGTCCTTCGCCGCCGCGCTGCGACGAGTCGATTACCGAGGCTGGTGCTCGCTCGAGATGCGGAACCCGGGCGATCTGCGGGCGCTCGCGGAGTCCGTCGCGTTCGCGGTTCGCGCCTACGGCTGAGGGCCGGCCAGACCTACGGTCGCCGGGCCTCGCCAGCGGTGGCGGCGATCCCGTCGGCTACCGGGGTCCGGGGGAGCCATCCGGTGAGACGCTCGAGAAGTCCGACCGCTACGGGGTCATGGCGCATCTCCTCGGGACGGGTGGGAAGGGCTCCCCACACCAGCAACCCCGGGTCGATGCCCAGCACGCGGACCGCCGTCGTCGCGAAGGCGCGGACGGTCATCAGTCGGCCGGTCGCGAGATTCACGATGCGGACCGGATCGGCCGGCGGGCGCGTTAGCCCGAGCCGAACGAGTCCCTCCGCCACGTCGCCCACGTAGGTGAAGTCCCGCCTCTGCAACCCCTCCGAGAGCTCGAGCGGAGCCCCCGTCGCCGCGCAACGGATCAGCGACGGAAGAAGACGCCCGGTCCGCTCGCCCGGGCCGTAGACCGTGAACAGTCTCGCGGTGAGCCCCGTCTCACCCGCCTCGGTCAGCGCCTCGGCGACTCCCGCCGTACCGGCGAGCTTCGTCTCGCCGTAGAGCGTGGTCGGGAGGGGAACCGTCGACTCATCGAGCTCACCGGTCGCTTCGCCGTACTCGAGCGCCGAGCCCGCGTGCACGATCCGCGCGCCGTCCCACCCATCGCGGTCCACCGCGGACACCGCGGCCGCGAGCCGGCCGGGGAGCTCGGCGTTGATGGCCCGTGCCGACACGGGGTCGCGCTCGTCGGGCGAGACGCCGTAGCCGGCGAGGTTGAACACGATGGCCGGCGCGGACGCGGCGACGAGTCCGTCGATGGAGCGGGGATCCGTCGCGTCCCAGGTCACGACCCGAGTCCGGCCCGATCCCTGACCCACGATCTCCTCCGGATCCACCGGCACTCTCGTCGCGAGGGTCAGCCGGCCAGCGACCCCTGCGAGCCTGCGCGCCACGGCGCGACCGACAAAACCCGTCGCCCCCGTGACGAGGACCGATCGGTCGCGATAGGCGTCGAGCGCCCGCGCGCCCGCGGTCACGCCGGCCTCCGCGCCGTCCCTCGCCGGCCCGTCACGAGCCGGCGCGATCGGCGGCCGGTTCGCGAGGCGCGATGCGCACCCCGTCACCGGTGATGCTGGGGCCGTCGAGCAGGAAGACCCGCCGACCGGGGTACGCCGCGATCGCGGAGTCCCGTGCCGCATCGTCGCGCGCCCATGCGAATACCGGTGACTGGCCGGGCTCCGTGAGATCGATCGGGTTGTAGATGACGGCCGAGGCGAAGTCCGGCTGACGCTGGCCACGCACCAGCACGAGCGCGTTCGTCATGTCGGGGTCGGCCGCGATCGCGCGTGCCCAGGGCCGCATGCCGCGATACCCGGAGTACTTGTCGACTGCCCTCCACGGCACGAAGGTCGCCATGGCTGAGACCGTAAGGGCGCCGGCGACGATGAGACCCCGGGCGGTGGCGCGGTCGTTCGAGCCGGTCCGCGCGCGCGCGGCGAGCAGGGCGAGCGGAAGGATGATGAGGAACCAGTACCTGGCGCCGAAGTCCGGTCCGCCGGCGAACCAGTACGGCACATGGATGAGGACGGGGAGCGCGAAGGCGGCGATGACCCAGGCGTCGGTACGAGTCGGTCTGCGCCACAGAACACCGACGAGCACGAGGGCCCACGCTCCGATTGCCCACCCGAAGAGCTCGATGTCGGTCGCATGACCATTCAGCACGGCATTCACGACGACATCGCGTGCGCCGTGACCCGGGAACGGGTCGAGACCCGTCCACCCGAGGCCCCGGTTGGCCCCGAATCCGAGCGAGTTCGCGCCCGGCTCGTAGACGGTGTCGATGTAGGCGTTGATGGGAAACCGGGTCACCGTTCCGGTGAGCGCGAGGTGGAACGGGACCAGCAGCGAAGTGACCGCGGCGGCTCCGATCCCGAGGGCCGCGACGGACCGAATCAGCCGACGGCCTCGCGCCAGCCAGAGGACTGCTGGCCCGACCAGGAGCCCCACGACCACCGCTTCGAGCGGTCTGACGAGCGCCACGGCGCCCATGAACGCGCCGGCCAGACCCAGCCGCCACAGCCCGCCGAGGTCGCGCCAGGCGAGCAGCGCGTGCACGCATGCGACCGCGAACACGAAGCTGGTCAGATGCGTCATCAGGCTCATCCCCAGAAACAGATACCAGGGGGAGACGGCCAGGAGACCGGCCGCGAGCGTTCCGACGCGGCGGTCGTACAGCCGCCAGCCGACGAGGTACGACAGGAGGACGCCGATCCCCGCGAGGACGGGGTTCACGAGCCAGGGCACGCCGAGCCGCACGCCGATCGAGAGAACGCCACCCCAGCCCGGCGGTACGGGCGAGAACCACCGGTCGGCCTCGTAGCTCATCAGGTCCACGTCGAAGGCGCCGCGCACGGGCGGCGCGGGCATGTCGACGGCCCCGGCCGCGAAGGTGCGCGCCTGGTACAGGTAGGAGACCTCGTCGGGAACGTGCGGGTGACGCTCGTAGACCATCGCCGCGAGCAGCGCGCACACGACCGTCACGCCGACCGCCAGCGACACCCCCACCCGGTCGATGCGCGGCTCCGTGAAACGGCCCTCCGCCTCGCGCCACCCGCTCGCCACGCGGTCGACCAGAGCGTCGGGCAGGGCGAACCACAGCACGGCCGCGTTCGCGATGGCGAGGAGCCGAAGGCCTCCACCCACCGCGATCTCGAACGCGTACGCTCGGGGATCCGCCGAGGGCGCGACGCATAGCCCCAGCACGACGGCCGCGATCGCCGCGAGCTGCCATGCGGGGCGCTCGAGTACCACGGCGGTGAGACGCGATCGGTAGCGAGCCAGCCCCACGGCCACGAGGGCGAGCTGGAGCCCCAGGACCGCGAAGGCGATCGGGTCGAAGGGGAAGCGATCGGCCGTCGGGAAGTGCTGGTAGGCCACGACCGGACCGGCCTCGACGAGCCTGAGCGTCGCTGCCTGCCCGAGAAGGAGAAGCGACGCCCAGCCGCCGGCCCGGGCGGCGCCGAGTCGGCGACCGACGAGCGCCACTGCGAGCGCGGCTGCCCAGGCTATGACGAAGAGGGCGTCTACTCCAGCCACGCCCCGTACCAGTCGATCGTCTCGCGCAGACCGGCCTCGAGGTCGTAGGAGGGCGTCCAGCCGAGGCGCTCTCTCGCCCTGGTACAGTCGAGGTATTGCGCCCGGATCTCGGCCGAGGCCTCGTTGCGGATGATCGGCTCCAGATCCGTTCGGTCCATGATCTCGAGGATCATCCTCACCATCTCGATCACCGAGAGCGGTCGCTCGTTTCCGAAGTTGAAGGCCTCGCCCGTGAACTCGTCCGGTAGTCGCTCGGCCAGCCGGAGGTAGGATCCGACCGCGTCGCGCACGTAGAAGTAGTCTCGGACATACTCGCCGTCGCTGCGGATGACCGGACGCTCCCCGCGCAGGACCGACCGAATCGTCCCGGGGATGAGGCGGTTGAAGTTCAGGTCGCCTCCCCCGAACAGGTTGCCGCAGCGTGTGACCGCGATCGGGAGCCCGTAGGTGTGGAAGTAGCTGAGGGAGATGAGGTCCGTGCAGGACTTCGACACGTCGTAGGGGAAGCGCCCGATGAGCGGCGCGTCCTCGGTGTACGGCAGCGTCTCGTGCTCGCCGTATGCCTTGTCGCTCGATGCCACGATGATCCGTTCGATCCGGTCGCCGAGCGTCCGGCAGGCCTCCAGGAGGGTCCAGGTCCCCCGGATGTTCGACTCGAAGGTGGAGAGGGCCGAGCGGGCGGCCGTGCCCACGATCGTCTGCGCTCCCAGGTGGAAGACGCTGTCGACCTCGTACTCGTTGAGGGCGCGTACCGAGACGGCCAGGTCCTCGAGCTCACCCCGCACGACCTGCACGCGGTCGACGACCCCGTCGGTATGGAGCCGGCTCTGCGGGACCCAGTCACGTACGAGACAGGTGACGTTCGAACCGCTCTCCACCAGCGCGTCGACCAGCCACGATCCCAGCAGACCCGTCGCCCCGGTCACGAGCACGTTGCGATCGCGCCACTCACTCATCGCGTCCTCCCGCTTACCACGTCCGCCAGGGCGCCTCGCCCTGACGCCACAACCGGTCGAGCAGTTGACGCTCGCGCAGGGTGTCCATGGGCTGCCAGAACCCCGAGTGCCGGTAGGCGCCGAGCTCCCCATCACGGGCCAGCCGGTCGAGCGGGCCACTCTCGAGCACGCAGTCGTCGCCGGTCAGGTAGTCGAGGACGCCCGGCTCGAAGACGAAGAAGCCCCCGTTGATCCAGTCGGTACCTGTCTGGGGCTTCTCGCTGAACGCGGCCACGAGGTCGCCGTTCAGCTCGAGCGCTCCGAACCGCGCGGGCGGGTGGACGGCGGTGACCGTGGCCAGCTTTCCATGACCCCGGTGAAAGTCGAGCAGCGCCCCCAGATCGATGTCGGCGAGGCCGTCGCCGTAGGTCACGAAGAACCGCTCGTCACCGAGCATCGGGCCGAGACGCTGGATTCGTCCTCCCGTCATCGTCTCCTGCCCCGTGTCCATGACCCCGACCGTCCAGTCGTATTCGGGCTCGCCGACGACATCGATCGTCCCCGAAGCGAGGTCGACCTGGAAGTCGTTCGTATGGAGGCTGAAGTGGTGGAAGTACTCCTTGATCACCTCGCCCTTGTATCCGCAGGCGATGAGGAAGTCGCGGTGACCGTGCGCGGCGTAGATCCGCATGATGTGCCACAGCATCGGTCGTCCACCGATCTCCACCATGGGCTTCGGACGCACCGAGGTCTCCTCCGCGAGCCTGGTCCCCCGGCCCCCGGCAAGGATGATCGTCTTCATGCCGCGAGCACTCCCGGGTCGGGGATCGGGACGAGGAACCGCCCGCCCCCTCCGAGGAAGGTCTGCTCCTGGCGCGCGATCTCTTCCGCATAGTTCCACGCGAGCACGAGCACGAAGTCCGGCCTCTCCTCTACGATCGTCGAGACGGGACGCACCGGCAGGTGCATGCCCGGCGTGTAGAGACCCACCTTCATGTCGTTCTTGTCCACCGTGTAGGGGACGAGATCGGTTCCGATACCGCAGTAGTTGAGCAGCGTGTTCCCTTTCGCGGGAGCCCCGTAGGCGGCGAGGCTCTTGCCCGCATCGCGTAGCTCACGCAACAGATCCACCAGTGCGCGACGGTTCTCCTCGACGCGACGTGCGAGCGCGTGGAAGCTGTCGATGTCGGCCAGGCCGCGTGCCCGCTCGTCCTCGCAGACCCGCAGGGCCGCCTCGTCGTGCTCCGGCGCCTCCGATGACGAAGCCCCCCATACGCGAATGCTCCCGCCGTGGACCGGCACCCGGTCGACCCGGACCATCCGCAGACCCGCGCGCTCGAACAGACCGCTGAGCGCCGTGAGCGAGAAGTAGCACAGGTGCTCGTGGTAGATCGTGTCGTACTCGAGCCGTCCGACGAGCTCGCCCAGCCACGGAACCTCCACCACGACGCGCCCTCCCGGCGCGAGCAGCTCGCGCATACCGGCGAGAAAGCCCGGCGTGTCGTCGACGTGGGCGAGGACGTTGTTCGCCATGACCGCCTTCGCGGGACCGTGCCCGGCGAGTACGGACGCCGCGGTGTCGGGTCCGAAGAACTCGTTCAGCGTGGGGACGCCGGCGGCGCGGGCGATCGACGCCACGTTGGTGGCCGGCTCGATCCCCAGCATCTTGATCCCCTCGGCGCCGAAGTGCCGCAGGAGGCTGCCGTCGTTGCTGGCGACCTCGATCACGCGATCACCCGGCCCGAGTCCGAGCTCGGCGGCGACGGCTCCCGCGTACGATCTGAAGTGCTCCGTCATCGTCCGCGATGTGCCGCTCACGTAGATGTAGTCGCGGAACAGTACCTCGGGGTCGATCACGTCCACGAGCTGGACCAGCGCGCAGTCTTCGCAAAAGTAGACGTCGAGCGGGAAGCGCCGCTCGCCGGCGAAGTCGGCTTCGGAGCGCAGAAAGGCGTTCGCGAGCGGCTGGTCGCCGAGCGCGAGGAAACGGGTGAGCGCACCGCCACCGCAACCGCGGCAGTCGGGTCGCCGCACATGAACCGGTCGGCTCACCGCGCCGCGCCCTTCGCCTCGATCCGCGTCTCCGACCCGGAGCCGCCGGACGGTCCGAACAGCCGCATCGAGACGAGACGGTGGAAGAACCCCCAGCAGGTCCCGGCGCGGACGTGCGAGGTGCCCCCGCCCCGCATGCGGGCGAACACGTTCACCTCGAGGATCCTGAGCCCCATCGAGTGAGCCCTTACCATGATCTCGGGGTCGAGGAGCCAGTCCCTGGACTGGAGATCCATCTCCTGAAGGACTTCCCGCCGCAGGATCTTCGGACTCCCGTTGATGTCGAGCGACGCGATCCGGGGCCAGAGAGCGCGGAAGAACAGGTTGTAGGAGACGGAGACGACCTTCCGGAACAGCCCGTCCATTCGGAACCGGCGTCGGACCTTCGCGAGCACGTCTCCGGTGGAAGAGTCGGCGGCCTCGAAGAGACGGACCACGTCCTCCGCGTCGACCTGTCCATCGGCCGGGATCATCCCGGCCCACCGGCCGCGGCATGCCGGGATCCCGGTGAGGATACCGAGACCGTACCCTCCGTTGACCTCGACCCGGAGCTTCGTGACGGCCGGGTCCGCGCCGGCCAGCCGGTCGAGGATCTCTCCGGTGCCGTCGGCGGAGCCGTTGTCGACCGCGATGATCTCGATATCGTGTCCCGCCGTGCGGAAGGCGACGAGCAGCCGGTTCAGCGTGTACTCGACGACTTCCTCCTCGTTGTAACACGGGACGATGAGGGAAAGATCGGGAGCTTCCCGGATCCCCTCGCTACGGTCGCTCATGCACGCTCCAGACGCCCACCGACGGAGGTCGAGCCGCTCTCGCGCTCGGAGCCGGCTCGATCGAACCTGCCGAAATCATGCAACGATGGTGCCATCCACGGGGTACTCGACGGGGCCGTAACTCCTTGTGCCTCAACATATCAGACCGAGAGTCCCGGCCGCCCGCCGTCGATCCGTCGGATGGCTCCAACGGCTGCGAGCGTCGCGACCCACACCGCCACACCGAGGGGAATCCTCGCCCACAGCGCCAGATCGGGCGTCAGGTAAAGCACTGCCGCCATCGCAAGGGCCGCGGCGAGGCCCCGGATGTACCTGGTCGGGGGAGGGGGGCGGAGCCCCAGGGGCCGCGAGGCCCGCGCGGCGAGCCGCCAGCGCGCGATCTCGGTCAGGACCGTCGCCGTGGCGGCGCCCGCGAGCCCGAACGAGGGGACGAGGAGGAGGTTCAACGCCATGTTGATCGCGGCGGCCTGTCCGGTAAGCCTCACGATCGGCCGCTCCCGACCCGCCGAGATGAGCGCGGTTACCGGCAGGTCGCGCACGAGCCCGACCGGGACCGCCCAGATCACGATGGCGAGCGGCAGCACCGAGGCCCGGTACTCGGGGCCGAAGACGAGGGACACGACGGGGGCCGCCAGGAGAGTCCCCCCTGCGGCGACGGCCACGCCCACGGTGAACACCTGCGCGTGCGCGGTCCGGTAGAGGTCGCCGAGCTCGCCGGCCCGGTCTCTCAGCCGCGTGAGCGCCGGCAGGAGAGAGAGCGAGTAGGCGATCCCCATGTTCGAGAGAAACGACGTCAGCGCGTACGCCGCGGCGTAGTGTCCGACGGCCGCGCGCCCTTCGAACACGCGCAGGAAGATGAGATCCGCGTTGAAGATCATGAGGCCGAAGAGCGAGCTCCCGACGAGCGGGAGCGCGCGCGGGATGAGCGAGCGGGCGAGCGCCCGATCGATCCTCGGGCGTCTCGCGATCAGCAGGCGCGCGCCGATGAGGAGGAGCGCCGCGGTCAGCATGTCGCCGCCGAAGCGGGCGAGCGGCACGCGGAGAAGGTCGTCGGGGGATCGGACGAAGACGAGCACCGTGGTCACCATCGTCACCTCGCCGAGCACCCGCGCGAGCGCGACCACCCGGGATCGCTCGAACCCCAGATGCACCCACCGCGTACCGAGGCCGACCGCAAGTAAAGTGAGTGCGTAAAGCGCAAGCACCCGGCCCTCGGCCGGTGGGAGGAAGAGCAGCCCGAGCCCGGCCGTGAGCGCGATGACGACGACTGCGGATGCGAGGCGCATCGCGAGACCCGTCCCGACGAGCCGGCTCCGCGACTCCTCGTCTCCCGCTGCGGTCTCGCGGACGCCGAGGCCGATCTCGAACCCGAGGTCGACGAGCCGCGAGCCGTAGAGGACGATCGCCGCCGCCAGCTCGAGGGTGCCGAAGGCCTCGGCGCCGAGCACGCGCGCCAGATAGACGAATGCCGCGAAGGCGATGACCCTGGCGGAGGCATCACCGGATCCGAGCGCGAAGAACGTCCGGGCGACCGTGCTCTCGTGTCGAGGTGCGGGGGTGTGCATGGCCTTCCGGGGTGGCAATCGGCGTTCCCGCGGGGCGGCGGCAAAGTGGACGGAGGTGTCGTCTTCGTGCAACATGCAGGTGGACCCGCACGGGGCAGCGCTCCCGCCGAGACCGGCTCGACCCCGATCCACCGCGGAGATTCGGCCTTTTGGTCGGAGGTTTCGTGACTGGTCCCGGGTCTGCGAGAACGAACCGGGTACAGCAGCGTGGCCAGAGCGCGGAGGTGAGGACGTGACGTCCCGGACCCGACAGCTACTCTCGATCGTCGCACCCGTCTTCGACGAGGTGGGCGGGATCGACGCGTTCTACGAGCGCACGAAGGCCGTGTGCGAGGGGCTGACCGATCTCGATCACGAGATCGTCTTCGTAGACGACGGAAGCACCGACGGAAGCCACGAGCGCCTCGCGGGTATCGCGGCCGCGGATCCGGCGGTCCGTGTGCTCCGGTTCTCGCGCAACTTCGGGCACCAGATCGCGATCACCGCCGGGATCGACCATGCGGCGGGCGATGCCGTCGTGGTGATCGATGCCGATCTCCAGGATCCGCCCGAGACCATCGTCGATTTCGTCGAAAGGTGGCGCGAGGGGTACGACGTCGTTTACGGCGTGCGAAGCGCCCGCGACGGCGAGACCAGAGCCAAGCTGTGGACGGCCAGCCTGTTCTACCGACTTCTGCGGCGGTTCACGAAGGTCGAGATCCCCGTCGACGTGGGCGACTTCCGGCTCATGAGTCGCCGCGCCACCAGCGTTTTTCGGGGGATGCGCGAGAAGGACCGGTTCGTGCGCGGCCTCGTGAGCTGGCTGGGTTACCGTCAGATCGGGGTGGAGTACGCTCGCGATGCGCGCTTCGCCGGCCAGACCAAGTACCCGTACCGGAAGATGGTGAAGTTCGCCATGGACGGGATCACGTCGTTCTCGAGCGCGCCGCTCAAGCTCGCCTCGTGGATGGGGTATCTCGCCTCGGGGCTCGCGTTCCTCTACCTCGCGTCGGTGTTCGTCCAGAAGGCGATGGGGGCCACGATCCAGGGGTGGGCGACGATCATGGTCGCGCTGCTCTTCCTCGGAGGCGTCCAGCTCATCTGTCTCGGGATCATCGGCGAGTACATCGGACGGATCTTCACGGAGATCAAGCCCCGCCCGATGTACGTGATCGAGTCGATGATCGGAGAGACGCCGGCGGTCGACCGGAACGCGGGAGAGGGGGCCGGTGAGCCGTCCTTCGCCCCACGCACCGAGCCCGCGAGGATCGTCCGCTGACTCGCGACGCGACCCTCTTCATCACCGGTGCGTCGGGATTCGTCGGGCGGCAGGTGCTGAGGCGGTTGGATCCGGCCCGCTTCCGTCGGATCCTCCTGCTCACCCGACGCGAGATCGGTCTGCCGACCCACCTCGCCGAGAGCGGGGCCGTCGAGCAGATCCGCGGCGGTCTCGACCGCCCCGAGCGCTACGCGCCGCGCCTCGACGAGTCCACCGTCATCCTGCACCTCGCCGCGCGGACGGGACGGGCGAAACCGGCCGACTACGCGCGCGACAACGTCGAGGGGACCCGCACTCTGGTGCGCTCGGCCGAGGAGACCGGTGCGGCCGGGCTCGTGAACGTGAGCTCGATCGCGGCGAAGTTCCCCGAGGCGGCCTACTACCCTTATGCCGACTCGAAGCGCGCGGCCGAGAAGGTCGTCGCGGAGGGTCGCCGTCCGTGGGTCACGGTGAGGCCCACGATGGTGCTGGGGACGGAATCGCCGATCTGGAAGAAGCTGCGTCAGCTCGCGAGGGGGCCGATCCCGGTCGTCCCCGGCAACCCCTCCACGCGGATTCAGCCGATCCACGTGGCGGACCTGGCGTCGGTGCTGGTGGACCTGGCCGAGACGCGCGCGTTCGAGTCGCTCGTCTGCGAGCTGGGGGGCGGCGACGCCGTGACGATCGAGGAGTTCGTGAAGCGGACGCACGAGAGGCTCACCGGGCGCCGCGGCATCGTGATGCCGGTACCGATCGCGCTCGGCGTGCCGCTGCTGCGGGCCTTCGAGAAGCTCTCGCCGGCGCCCCTCCCGCTGACCGAAGGCCAGCTCTCGACGTTTCTGTACGACGGGACGGTCGACCCGAACCCGCTCCAGGCGCGTTATGCCGGGCGTCTCCGCGGAGTCGACGACATCCTCGAGGCCCTCACGAGCTGATCGGGCGCGCGGGTTGTGGCTCAGCCCGCGAGCGCCCGCAGGATCTCCCCGTGCAGCCGTGGCGAGGCGGCGACGGCCGACGAGCCGTCGACGGGGTCGTCGCCGGTCCAGGTCGTGATTACCCCACCGGCTCCCTCGACGACCGGGATGAGGGGCAGGAGGTCCCACGGGTGCAGGATCGGATCGGCCATCGCGTCGGCGCGTCCGGTCGCGACGAGGAGGTACCCGTAGCAGTCGCCCCAGCCGCGGTACGTCCCGACCTCGCGGGTAAGCGCCTCGAACCGGTCGTACGCGCCCCGGCCGATGTGGTCGAGGATGAGCGTCGGGTCCGTCGTGAGCAGCGTACACGAGGCCAGGGTCCGGGTATCGCGCACGCGGGTCGGCCGGTCGCCGAGCGTGGTGCCCGACGAGGTGCCGATCACCAGCTCGCGGGTGATCGGCTGGTGTATGGCCCCGAGGATCGGGCGTCCCCGGTGGATCACGCCGATCAGGGTTCCGAAGAGCGCGACCCCGGCGACGTAGGAGATCGTCCCATCGATGGGGTCGAGCACCCAGACCGTGTCGGCGTTCCCCTTCTCCGTCCCGAACTCCTCGCCGATGATGCCGTGATCCGGGAAACGGCGGCGGATGGCCGCCCGCAGCACCTCCTCCGCCTCGCGATCGGCGATGGTCACGGGCGAGTCGTCTCCCTTCGTCTCCACCGACAGCCCGGGGCTCCGGAAGTGACGCCGGAGCACGTCGCCCGAGCGTTCGGCGAGTCCGGTAACGAAAGGTCTGAGATCGTCGGCGTCCAGCAGCGAGCCCCCCGGGAAGGCGCGCGGCGCGGCCGCCCTCAATGGGCGCCTCGCCGAACACGCGATATGTTGGCGCCATGCTACGACTGCACCCCTACGAGTACCACCGCCCCGAGGATCTCGAGACCGCGCTCGGGCTGCTGGATCGCCACGCCGGCGACGCCCTCCCGATCGCCGGGGGCACCGACCTCGTCCCGAACATGAAGCACGGGCTTTTTACGCCCGGCCACCTCGTGGCGCTGCGCGGCGTCCGCGAGCTGCGGGGCATCGAGACCGGTCCGGAGGAGATCCGGATCGGAGCCTGCGAGTCCCTCGACGCGATCGCGAATCACGCCGAGGTGCGGCGCACCCTCCCCGCGCTCGCCGAAGCCGCCGCCCTCGTTTCGGGGCCGCAGCTGCGCCGCATGGGGACGATCGGCGGAAACGTGTGTCTCGACACCCGTTGCACCTACTACAACCAGACGCGTTTCTGGCGGAAGGCGCTCGGGTATTGTCTGAAGAAGGACGGCGACGATTGTCACGTCGTGAAAGGGGGGACGCGGTGTGTGGCGGCGCACTCGGCGGACACCCCGCCCGTGCTGATGGTCCTCGACGCCCGGCTCGAGATCGCCGGACCGGGTGGCGAGCGCGTCGTGCCGATCGACGGCTTCTTCACGTCCGACGGCGTGTGGAACCGCGCGCTCGAACCGGGAGAGCTCGTCGTCGCCATCCGCGTCCCCCGGCCCGATCCGGCGGTACGCGTGGCCTTCCGAAAGCTCCGCGCCCGCAACGCCATCGACTTCCCGCTCGCCAACGTCGCCATGGCCGTCTCGCTGGATGCAGATTCGCGGGTGTCGGCACTCCGCATGGTCGCGTCCGGGATGGGCTCGTACCCCCGGAAGGTCGGCAAGGTCGAGGACGCCGCGATCGGGAACGCCCTGGAGCCCTCGGTGATCGACGCCATCGCCGAACAGGCCTTCCGCCAGTGCCACCCGCTCGACAACATCACCGTCGACAAGGAGTGGCGGCGTGCCATGATCCCCGTTCTGGTGCGGCGGGCGCTCACCGAGATCGCGGTGGCGTAGGAGGCTGCCGGGGTCGCGGCCGCGGCCCGGTCAGCCGCGGCTCACCGTACCCCGAACAGCTCGCCGAGCGGGCGAAAGACCTCGTCGGCCAGGATGAGCACGTCGTCGATGCCGAAGAGGATCTCGTCGAGCGCGGCGATCTCCGAGGGCGTGAAAGACCCGCCGCCGACCCACGCGTACTCGGGCAACGCGACCGTACCGCCGACGATCACCTCGTCCCGGCCGAAGTGCGAGATGACCCCGTCCTGGAAGCTGTCGACGACCCGCAGATCGACGGTCGAGCTGCCGGCGCTTCCGTCGATGTCGAACAGGAAGTCGAGATCGGCGAAGGACCCGTCGTTCGCGACCTCCCCGTTCACCCTCAGTCGCGTGACCGTGCCCTCGTCCGAGACGACCCGGTGGTCGAGGGTGGCGATCGTGAGGCCCGCGATGTCGTCGAAGTCGAGGGTCTCGTCGAGCTCGAAGTCGAACCGCCCATTGTGGTCGATGACGAACCCGTTGGACAGGAAGTTGACGACCACTCCCGTCGTCACGGCGGCGAACGCCCCGTCGATGATGTAATCGGCCAGCGGCAGCGATCCCTCCGCGGTGTCGAACGCCACGACCCGCAGCTTCGTCGAGACGGCGTCGCTCTCGTCGATCAGATCGACGAAGCCGAACGGGGTCAGCGGGAACGAGGGCAGGCGGCTGGACGTCTCGAGCCGATACATGACGAACCGGACGCCGTCCGGGGGCGCATCCGACGGACCCGGGGCGAGGACGTACCCGTCGATCACGTCATCCCAGACGAACGTCTCGCCGAGGAAGTTGGCCGGGAAGAGGGGCACTGCGCTCGCGCCGACGGAGAGCCGAAGGGTCCGCCGCGCCACGAGGTCGCGCAGCGTGCCGGGGGCGAAGGACCTCGCGATCTTCCCGCGCTCGACCTCGCCGCGCTCGTACCGCCGGGGCGCGGCGCTGAAGCCGGGCGTCGTCAGCCCGAGCTCGTCGGTGATCGTGCCGACGTGGACGATCGCGATGTTGTCGGGTGCGTAGCGCAGCGAGAAGATCGAATTGGCGACGTCGATCGGATCGAAAGACGCGTTGGGCGGTGGGCCCGTGACGGTCTCATCGCGCGCGCAACCGAGGAAGATCCCGGCGGCGGCCAGCGCGGCGGCTGAAGCGCGCACCGCGGGCCACCGCTTCCGCTCATCGAAGATGCCGCGACGTGATGCGCCCGACGTCAGCCACTCGTTACCCATTCTCCCCCCTCGAATTCGCCTCCCTCCCGGTCCGGCGATCGAGGCTCGAACCGAAGAGGCGTTCAGGGGGGAGACGAGCTCGAAAACCCCCGCGTCACTCGACGCGGGCGCCGTCGGGCTCCGAAGCCGCGGTCTTCGGGTCCCCGAAGAGCCGACGAAGGGGGCGAGAACGCCGGATGTCGCGGGCGATCCATACGAGCGGCTCGATCTGCTGTCGGTGCCACTGCATGGGGATCTCCTCGCTGAGGCCGAACTCGACCGCGGGGTTCTCGGGATCGTAGTGGAACGTTCCGAAAACGTGGTCCCACAGCGTGAACCCGCCGGCGTAGTTCGTATTGTAGTAGCGAGGATCCGTTGAGTGGTGATACCGATGCACCTCGGGCAACGCGAAGAAGTAGTTGAGGAAGCCGAAACGCAACCCGATGTTCGCATGCTGGAGGTAGTTGACGAGGATGAACACCGAGCCCCAGGGGGGGACCAGCCGCGTGCCCAGCAGAAGCGTGGCCACCGTGAGCATCGGCGCCGATGTGAGCGTCATCGCGAAGTGCTCCTGGAACGTCGATGCCCACGTCAGCTGTTTCGGCGCGTGATGGATCTTGTGGACGTGTCACAGCAGGGGGACCATGTGAAGAATGCGGTGCGCCCAATAGTCGATGAAGGTGATGACGAGGAGCGTGAGCACCACGAACGGGATCGTCGGCCACGTCTCATCGAGGTGGAGTGACGGCAGGTCGAACCGGATCCACGCCCATTGCATCGCCGGGAAGGTGACGAACGTGAAGATCGCGACCTTCGACGACATCACGAAGTGCGTGAACGTGAGCCAGTGCTGGCGCCCCCACGAGCGCTTCTCGAACGGGATGAGCAGCTCCAGCCCGATGACGAGGAACATGATCAGCGCTATGGGCTGGACGATCCACCGGGCCAGATCCATGTCGTCCGAAGGCCACAGGGTATAGCCGACGATCCACTCGACGGCTTCCTTCAGCAGCTCGAACACCTGATCCATCCGTCCCCCTGATCCATCGGTCCCCGTGGCGGGTTCCGCGGACCCGGACCGAGATGCAAGGCGCGTGCACGGGGCGTTTCAGCGACTCCCAGCCATGTTAGGTTGGGGGCCCGACAGCGGCGACCCCGGGGCGGCCCGGGGTCGAGCGCGATAGCAGGCAGCCAGTCGCACCGACCAGGAGAACCGATGCACACCCTTCCAGAGCTTCCCTACATGCACGACGCGCTCGAGCCCACGATCGACGCGCGCACCATGGAGATCCACCACGGCAAGCACCATCAGGGCTACGTCAACAACCTGAACGCCGCCCTCCAGGGCCACGACGCCCTGGCCGCCAAGTCGGTCGAGGACCTCCTGCGCGACATCGAGATCGTCCCCGAGAGCATCCGCACCGCGGTCAGGAACAACGGCGGCGGGCACGCGAACCACAGCCTGTTCTGGACGATCATGTCGCCCGGCGGGGGCGGCGCGCCCAACGGGCCCCTGGCGGATGCGATCAATTCGAGCCTCGGCGGGTTCGATGAGTTCAAGTCGACGTTCCAGAAGGCCGGCGGCACCCGGTTCGGGAGCGGTTGGGCGTGGCTTGTCGTCACGGATGGCGGAAGCCTCGGCGTGTACTCAACGGCCAACCAGGACAGCCCCTACATGAACGGCGACACGCCGATCCTCGGCTGCGACGTGTGGGAGCACGCCTATTACCTGAACTACCAGAACCGGCGTCCCGATTACCTGGCGGCGTTCTGGAACGTGGTCGACTGGGGCGCGGTAGGCGCGAACTACGCGGCCGCGACGGGAGGCTGATGCCCCACCGAGTCGGCATTCTGGTCGGGGGCGGACCAGCCCCCGGCCTCAACAGCGCGATCGGCTCGGCGGCTCTGAAGGCGATCGACGAGGGCTGCGAGGTCGTCGGCATCCTCGACGGGTTCCAGCACCTGATCGCCGGCGACCCGAGCCAGGTTCGGCAGCTCCAGCGCGGCGACGTCTCGCGGATCCACACACGGGGCGGCTCGATCCTCCGCACGTCGCGCGCGAACCCGACGGTCAGCGAAGAAGCGCTCGACCGGGCGGTGGCCACGCTCGTCGAGTTGGGGGTGACGCGTCTCGTGACGATCGGCGGAGACGACACCGCCTACGGGGCTCGCTGTGTTTCGGACCGCGCGGGCGACGCCATCCGCGTGGCGCACGTGCCGAAGACCATCGACAACGACCTGCCGCTCCCCGGCGGGCGACCGACGTTCGGGTACGAGACCGCCCGGCAGCTCGGCGCCCACCTCGTCACCAACCTGATGGAGGACGCCCTGACCACGGGCCGCTGGTTCTTCGTGGTCTCTATGGGACGGAAGGCGGGCCACCTGTCTCTCGGGATCGGGAAAGCGGCCGGGGCCACGCTGACGCTGATCCCCGAGGAGTTCGAGCGTGGTTCGTTCGACCTCGATCTCGTGTGCGACGTGCTCGAAGGCGCGATCCTCAAGCGACTCGCCATGGGACGTCCGTACGGCGTCGCGGTCATCGCGGAAGGGATCGGCGAGAAGGTCGACCCGAAGAGCCTCGAGCGGCTGCCGGGGGTGCAGGTCGAGCACGACGCGTACGGTAACGTCCGGCTCGCCGAGATCCCGCTTCAGTCGATCCTCAAGAACGAGGTGCGCCGGCGGCTGAAGGAGCGGGGGCGCCCGACCACGATCACTGACCTCGATCTGGGCTACGAGCTCCGCTGCGCGCCGCCCATCCCGTTCGACGTCGACTACACGCGGACGCTCGGCTACGGGGCGGCGCGCTTCCTGCTCGCCGAGGACGTGAGCGAGCGACTTCGCCTGGGCGGGCTGGTATGTCTGGGCGAGACCGGCCACCTCGAGGTCATCCCGTTCGATGAGCTCGCCGACCCGGAAACCGGCAAGACGGCGATCCGCATGGTCGATGTGGAGTCGGAGGACTACCGCGTGGCGCGCGAATACATGATCCGGCTCGAGCCCGAAGATCTCGACGACGGGGATCTGCTCGAGAAGATGGCCGAGCAGGCCGGTCTCACGCCGCCGGCGTTCGCGGAGCGGTTTCGCCCGGCGGTCAGTCCCCGAAGCTGACGCCGAGCGCCCGGGCGGTCGCTACGGCATCGCCGTCGACCGGGACCTGCTTGCGCCTCCCGAGCGCTTCGTCCAGCGGCACCGCGAGGATATCGGGAGGATCGAGGGCGACCATCGTGCCGAAGTCGCCGTTCGCGACGCACCGTACGGCCGCCGCGCCGAATCGGAGAGAGATGACCCGGTCGTAGGCAATCGGACGCCCGCCTCTCTGGAGGTGGCCGAGTACGAGCGACCGCGTCTCCTTACCCGTGCGTTCGGCGATCTGGTCGGCGACCACCGCGCCGAGACCCCCGAGGCGGGTCTGTTCGCCGTCCCCTCCCGGCACCGATCTGGTGACCTGCCCGCCGCCGATCGGCGACGCGCCCTCGGCGACGCAGACCATCGAGAAATGGCGGCCCAGTCGTTCGCGCTCGAGGACCTTCTCGCAGATCAACTCGATGTCGTACGGGATCTCGGGGATCAGGATCACATCGGCCGTGCTGGCGAGACCGCTGAACAGCGCGATCCAGCCGGCGTCGCGGCCCATCACCTCCACGACCATCACGCGGTCGTGACTCTCGGCGGTCGAATGCAGCTTGTCGATCGCGTCGGTCGCGGTCTCGACGGCCGTGAGGAACCCGAAGGTGAGGCTCGTCGCGCCGAGGTCGTTGTCGATGGTCTTGGGGACGCCGACCACGGGGAGCCCCTTCCCCGCGAGGTCGCGCGCGATGGCGAGGCTTCCGTCGCCCCCGATCGCGATCAGCGCGTCGAGCCCGTGCGCCCGGAACGCGGCGAGGATCTCGTCCGATCGGTCCCGCTCGACGATGCTCCCATCGGGCTGTCGGGTCGGCCACGCCAGCGGGTCTCCCCTATTCGTGGTCCCGAGGATCGTCCCTCCCCGGTGCGTGATCCCGCGAACGTCCTCCCGCCCGAGGGGGACGACCTCGCCAGGCTCGTCGGCCAGCAGGCCGCCGTACCCGTCCTCGATCCCGAATACCTCCCACCCCTGGTTGAGCGCGGACAGGACCACGGCCCGGATCACCGCGTTCAGACCAGGGGCGTCGCCGCCCCCCGTGTTTACCGCCAGTCGACGTATCTGCATTTGCCCCGATCGCTCTCGAAGTCGTTGCCTGAAGTCAGGTTGAGGCGGTCTCGTCCGCCGGCTAACGTCAGGCGGAATCTGACGATCCGTGCACCGGGTCTCCACCCCGGTGCACGCGGTCAAACGAGGAGTGAGCGATGTCACGCGACGTACGAACCCTGGCGCTCGGTCTGGCGATCGCGGCGGCGTATCTGGCCGCGCCGATCCCGGCCGTCGCCCAGGACCCACCGAACATCCTCGTCCTGTGGGGCGACGATATCGGCCAGGGCAACATCAGCGCCTACACGAAGGGGGTCATGGGGTATCGAACCCCCAACATCGACCGGATCGCCCGCGAGGGGCTGATCTTCACGGACTACTACGGCGAGCAGAGCTGCACGGCCGGGCGGTCGTCGTTCATCATGGGGCAGAGCGTGTTTCGGACCGGTCTCTCGAAGGTCGGGCTTCCCGGCGCCGAGCTCGGGATGCAGGTCGAGGACCCGACGATCGCCGTGGTGCTCAAGGATCTCGGGTATCGCACGGGGCAGTTCGGGAAGAACCACCTCGGCGATCGCGACGAGCACCTTCCGACGAACCACGGCTTCGACGAGTTCTACGGCAACCTCTACCACCTGAACGCCGAGGAGGAGCCGGAGAACGAGGACTACCCGACCGAGGAGCAGTGGCCGGGATTCCGCGATCAGTTCGGCCCGCGCGGCGTGATCCACAGCTACGCGGACGGCCGCATCGAGGACACCGGACCGCTCACGAGGCTCCGGATGGAGACGGTCGATGACGACACGTCGGCGCGCGCGATGCAGTTCATCCGCGACGCCGTCGCCGCAGGCGACCGCTTCTTCGTGTGGTGGAGCGGGACGCGGATGCACTTCCGGACCCATGTGAAGGCAGAGCATCGGGGGATCTCGGGGCAGGACGAATACTCCGACGGGATGGTCGAGCACGACATGCACGTCGGACAGTTCCTCGCGCTGCTCGATGAGCTGGGCATCGCCGACAACACGATCGTGTTCTACAGCACCGATAACGGGCCGCACCAGAACACGTGGCCGGATGCGGGCACGACGCCGTTTCGCAGCGAGAAGAACACGAACTGGGAAGGCGCCTGGCGAGTGCCGGCCATGGTCCGCTGGCCGGGGCGGATCGAGTCCGGCTCGGTCTCGAACGAGATCATGCACCACATGGACTGGCTCCCCACGCTCGCGGCGATCGCGGGCAACCCGAACATCAAGGAACAGCTCCTCACCGGCTACGACTCGCCGGCGCTCGGCCGCTCATACCGGGTCCACCTCGACGGGTACAACTTCCTCTCGCACCTGACCGGGGAGTCGGACGAGAGCCCGCGGAAGGAGATCTTCTACTTCACCGATGACGGCGACCTGAGCTCACTCCGCTACAACGACTGGAAGATCGTATTCCTCGAGCAGCGGGTGACGGGGACGCTCCAGATCTGGGCCGAGCCGTTCACCGAGCTCCGGGTTCCCAAGATCTTCAACCTCCGTCGCGATCCCTACGAGCGCGCCGACCGCACGTCGAACACCTACTACGACTGGTTGATCGATCGCGTCTACATGCTCGTGCCTGCGCAGACCTACGTGGCGCAGTTCCTCCAGACGTTCCAGGAGTATCCGCCACGCCAGACCGCCGCGAGCTTCTCGCTGAGCGATGTGATGGAGAAGCTGACTCCGCCGGGCGGCTGACGACGTCTGGACCCGAGTCGGGGGAGGGGACTCCGCCCCGACAACGCGCCCCGGCGGGCCGTTCCGTTCGCCGGGGTGCTCCCGTCCCACAACCCCCTGAGCCATGACGCGAGATTCCTCGTCACCCGTCGGTAGCTGGGCGTTGCGATTCGTGATCGCCTATCTGGCCCTGTACATGCTGCCGTTCCCGATCACCGTGCTCGGCACCGTGGCCCGGTTGCCGCTCATCGGGGACATCCCGGGGTTCGCAACCGCCGTCGGAGGGATCATCAGCGGGTGGTACTCACTGCTGTCGGCGCTCGCCGACGTCACGGGTCGGCTACTCCTCGGGGTCGACGTCGAGGTGGGCCCGTCCGGCAGCGGCGATCGGCTGGTCAACTACGTGACCCTCATCGTGACCGTCGCGCTCGCGCTGGCGATCTCGATCGTCTGGACGCTGGCGACCCGCGGCCGTCGGGTCGGGGCCGGCGCCTTCGACGTCTCGCGGGTGCTCTCGCGCTACTACCTGGCGACGACGCTCCTCGTGTACGGGTGGCTCAAGGTCTTCCCCCTCCAGATGCCGACGCCCGGTCCCGACAGGCTGCTTCAGCCCTATGGAGATTCGTCGCCGATGGGGATCGCCTGGACCTTCATCGGCGCGAGCACGGCGTACGAG
>JAWWCR010000023.1:0-39261 GCA_033720355.1 Gemmatimonadota bacterium | reverse complement strand
GATCCCCGCGCGCTTCGATCTCGATCTCCACACGGGCGACGGGGACGTGATCGTCGGCGCCGTCCAGGGGAACGTCGAGGTACATACGGGGGACGGTGACATCCTGCTCGAGACGGTCGCCGGCGAGGCGGTCGAGCTGAGCACCGGCGACGGAGACGTCCGCGCCGAGTCGATCGACGCCTCCACCCTCACGCTCCGGACCGGTGACGGCGACCTCCAGATCCGGGAGGCGTCGGGCCGCATCACCGCGCGCACCGGCGACGGAGACGTGTATCTCGGCATCGCCCGCTTCGCCGGGCTCTCGGTGCGGACCGGGGACGGCGACGTGACCGTTCGCGCCGACCCGACCATCGCGGCGAACGTCGAGGTGGACGGCGAGGATCTCGTGCTCGATCGCGCGTTTCGTCTCACCGGACGGATCCGCGACCACCGCCTGAGCGGGACCCTTAACGGCGGCGGCCCCTCGTTCGACATCCGGACCGGCGACGGCTCGGTCCGCATCACCGAGAGGTAGCACCCGGTTTGCCCGGAGCCTCGCCGTGGTCGAGGTTCCGGGCATGATCCGACAGGCTTTCACCGTCGAGCAGGCGAACGCGCTGCTCCCGCACGTACGCGCCACCTTCCGGCGGATCCACGCCGGCCGCGAGGCGGCACGCCGTCGCGTCGACAAGATGGCGGTCCTCCACGCGCTGTGGGGCGATGCCGTCAACGACCCCGACAACCACGACCACGACGAGATGGTGGCGCACGAGCGTGCGCTACAGCGGATCGGGCGGGCGATCGAGCGGCTCGTCCGCGACCGGCTGACCGACCGCGGGATCCGGCTGCCCTCGGGCGGGCTCGACCACGGTCTCGTGGACTTCCCCACCACGCTCGACGGCCGCTGGGTCTATCTGTGCTGGCACGCCGGCGAGGATACGATCGGGTTCTGGCACGAGATCGACTCGGGGTTCGCCGGTCGCCGGCCGATCACCGCCGAGCTGGCCGCGCGGATCGCCGCCGAGGACGACCCGGCGCTCGAGGACGACTCGGTGCTGGATTTCTGACGTGTCTTCGCCCGCACCTCACCCCCGACGGTACCCTCCGACCGGTTGTCCCTGGCTCTTCGCGGTCGTCCTCATGGCGTGCGGGGGCGGCCTGACCCTGCCGGAGGAGACCCCATCCTTCGAGGGCAACGTCGTCGTCTGGGATGTGCCGATTCCGGGCGGTAACGGAAGCTTCTTCATGCGTGTGCGGGCCCCCGACGTGGCGGCGGAGTGTCTCCACGAGATACACGTCCTGCCGACGACCGATTTCCTGTCGCGAGGAAGCGATGGGATGCTCGCGGAGGCGACCGTGTCGGATCTCGAGATCGGTCGAGGCGTCCGCATCTGGACGAAAGTCGCGCTGGACCCCTGTCCCTCGAACGGCGAGGCGCGGGTCGTCGAGCTGTTGCCCTGACTCCCGAACCGCTTCGGGCCGTCAGGAAGGACCGGAGCGCGTCAACGACCTGAACTCGGGGTTGCGGTCGATCACGCGCGGTACGAACGGGCAGGTCGGGATCACTTCGAGACCTCGATCGCGCGCGAACTCGAGGGCCCTCACCACGATCGCCTCGCCGATCCCCCGGTTCCGGTGGGCCGGGGGCACCCAGGTGCTGAGAAGGTCGATCACCCCTTCGCGGCGCTCGTACTCCACGTACGCCTCTCCCTTTTCGAGCGCGAGCTCGAACCGGTGGCGCTCCCGCGAATGGCGGATGTCGGAACGGTCGATTTCCATGGCGGCCATCATACACTCGAGGCCGCGTGACGGCGCCCCCGTGACCTCATGCGGTCCCGCGGCGTGTTCAGGGCAGAGCGCGAGACGAGAACAGCCGCGAGGTCGCGGAAGCGAGGATACCATGTGGGACGACATCGATCTGGTTCCGGGAGCCCGGAGGGGAGATTCGCGGGGACGGCGGCCCGACCGCCGGAACGACCACATCCCACGTCGGCTCGACCGCGCGAACGTCGAGCTGCTGCTCCTCGTGCTGGCGTCGCTCGTCGCGGGGCTTCTGGGGCTGATGGCGTGACGGGCCGGTAGGCCCCGGTTCAGTCCCGGCTCACCACGTAGCGTTCCTTCACCCGGCGGTCGCGCGACTCGAACGGACCCTCGCCGTTCGCGTGAATCTCGACGACGACCGCATCCGGGCCGAACAGCTTCGACACCTCGCGGAAGTCCTGATTCACCTCGCGGAGTCGCTCGTACACGAGAGGGCCGAGCGCGGCGGGTTCCTCGGCATCCCCCACCGGAGCTCGCTCGAGCCTCACGATCAGGCGGCGGTCCAGATCCTCGTCCTCCACCGTTTCGAGCTGGAAGCTGGAGTAGCGCCCGGCGAGGTCGGGCGTCTCGTGGAGGATCGTCTCGAGATCGGTCGTGAACACCTTCGCGCCGTAGAACGGCACGCTGAGGTCGTTCCTCCCGAAGATCCACAGAAACGGCAACGCGGGCGCGGGGGTCGCGAGGCACGCGAGATCGACCCCACGCCCGGCGAGGATCGCCGCGACCTCCCGGTATGGTTTCGTTCCCCCGAGATCGCGCAGGTTGTAGCGGATCTTGGGCGCGACGGTCTCGCGACGCCCGATCGTGAACACCAGCTCGCCCTCGTCGGACGTCTCGACGAGGTAGTCGAACGGGTTGTACTGGAAGACCATCGGCGGCCGCTCGCGTCCGAACAGCTCGCGGCTCAGGTCGGGGTCGCGCCCCGCGAGACGTCTGAGTTCGATCGAGAGATCCGTCTCGGCGGCGAGGTTTATCTCGAGATCCGACGCCCCGTACGAGGAGACGGCGCTTCGGAAGGTCTTCTCGAAGTGGTCGCGCAGGCCTTCCGAGCACCCTTCCCCACCGGTGATCAGGTGGATCTCGTACCCGTCGAGGTCGAGCCCGGTCGTGTCGAGCCAGTCCTTCACGAACGGCGGGTAGCCGGCGACGATGTAGCCGTAGTCGCGACCGAACAGCTCGAGCGTGTTTTCGAGCTTCGCCCTGTCGGGACCGATCGACTTGAGGATCGACACGTCGGCGAGCGCCATCGACACGTTCATCCCCGTCGCCCACGGCCCGAGCGCGAAGCAGTTGAGAAAGACGAGCGGCCGGTCGCCGAACCTCAGCCGGTACGAGTGGTGGAGGAGACGGCGCGTCGACGCGCGCTCGTCGATGCCGCGCACCCAGTTGTTCGGGGTGCCGCTCGAGCCCGACGACTCGTCGATCACGACGCCGCGGTCGGGGATCCGCCCGCCGTGGCACCGCGCCTCGATCGAGTATCGTCTGACGTAGTTCTTCTTCGTCGTGATCGGCACGCGGTCGAAGTCGGCCGGGCTGTCGATCGGGCCATCCGCTTCGGCGGCGAGAAATGCCGCGTACGCCGGGCAGTCGCGGCGGGCGCGGTCGAAGGCCAGCCACGCCCGGGCGCGCCCCAGCCGCTCGACGGTGGGCTGCACGGCGGGGAGTCCCCATATCGCGTAGATCCGCGGGCTCCGCAGACCCGGAAGCCTGAACACGCGGAGCACGCGCTCGGCCACCCGTGCCGCCCCCACCCATGCCATGTCACTCAACCAGGATGTCCTCCAGCTCGAGCCTCAGGCTTCGCGGCGGCTCGTCCGTGAACCCGACGCGGAAGACGATCCATGGGTCCTCGATCCCGGTCAACTCCCGAAACGCCGCGCTCGCCATCCCGTTCGTGATGAGGTTGCCGAACGGGTGAATCGACAGTCCGTGCCGGGTGAGGACCAGCCAGAGACGCATCAGACAGCGGCCGGCCGTGAACGCGGCCTCGGCGTCCCAGAACCTCCCGTCCATGACCATGAGCCGTCGCGTAGGCCCCAGACGGCGGCGGTACAGGGCCCGCACCACCGGGCCGACGATCGGCCATCGGGCGATGCCGGGGAAGCGGGCGAGGAGCGACATCTCGTAGCCCGGCATCGCCATGCAACGCGCGGAGAGCCCGTCGCGCGACTCCTCTTCCTGGCGACTGGTGAAGCGGAACCACGAGACGATCTCGTCGTGATACTTCGGCTCGTTCAGATCCTCGACCACGGCCTCGAGGTTGAGCCGCATGGCGCGCGCGACCGTGGCGGGGTCGTCGATGAGGTGCACGCGTTGCCCGCAGACCGCGGCCTCGGCGCGAACGTCCTCCAGCGCCTCCGCCGGGATGGGCCGGGGGGATGGGGCCAGGCGGGACGTGCGGCGCTCGACGATCAGTCGGTCGGGAAGCGCCGGATCGGGCTCGGCGCCCCGGCGCAGGACGAGCGACGCGACATGGACGCGCTCGAGAATGTTGCCGCGGGCAGCCTCCCGCGCCCGCTCGAGGTCGGCGGGCGCCACGACGACCCCGAAGCCACGGTTCGCCGCAGCGATCGAGACGGTCTCGACGAACATGCCGAGCGCGGCGACGACGAAGCAGCCCGTCACGTCCTCGTCCGGCAGAGCCCTCGACGGGTCGAGATACAGCCTCGCGACATCGGTTTCGAGCGAGACCTTCCAGGGCTGGGTGTTGTGCGGCGACGGCGTGCGGCGCGCGAGATCGAGGATCTCTCGCCAGACGGTCACGCGCTCTCGAGACGGCGGATCATCTCCGGCATCTCTTCGCGCCCCGGGATCGATCATCCGTGAAGGTACGCCGTCCGCCGATGACCTCCTACCGGAGAGGCGGGCGACTCACATGTTCTCGATGAGCGCCTGACCGAACTCGCTGCACTTGAGAAGCGTCGCACCCTCCATCAGCCGCTCGAAGTCGTACGTGACGCGCTTCTGGCCGATCGTCGTGTCGAGCGCGGAGATGATGAGGTCGGCGGCCTCGTTCCACCCCATGAAGCGGAACATCATCTCGCCCGACAGGATCACCGAGCCCGGGTTCACCTTGTCCTGACCGGCGTATTTCGGCGCCGTGCCGTGCGTCGCCTCGAAGATCGCGTGCCCGGTCTCGTAGTTGATGTTCGCGCCGGGCGCGATGCCGATCCCGCCCACCTGCGCGGCGAGGGCATCAGAGATGTAATCGCCGTTCAGGTTCATGGTGGCGATCACATCGTACTCGGCGGGGCGCGTGAGGATCTGCTGGAGGAAGGCGTCGGCGATCACGTCCTTGATCACGATTCCGTCCTCGGTCCTGCACCACGGCCCGCCGCCGAACTCCTCGGCACCGAACTCGTCTTTCGCGAGCTCGTAGCCCCAGTCGCGGAACCCGCCCTCGGTGAACTTCATGATGTTCCCCTTGTGGACGAGCGTGACGCTCTCTAACCCCTGCGCGCGGGCGTGTCTGATCGCCGCGCGGATGAGCCGCTTCGAGCCCTCCTCCGAGATCGGCTTGATCCCGATCGAGCTCGTCTCCGGGAAGCGTATCGACGTCGTCCCCATCTCGCCCCGGAGGAAACCGACGATCTTCCGAGCCTCTGGCGTACCGGCCTGCCACTCGATCCCGGCGTAGATGTCCTCGGTGTTCTCGCGAAAGATCACCATGTCGCACAGATCGGGACGCTTGACCGGCGACGGGACGCCCTCGAACCAGCGCACCGGTCGCACGCAGGCGAACAGGTCGAGCTTCTGCCGGAGCGCCACGTTGAGCGACCGGAACCCGCCGCCGACGGGTGTCGTCAGCGGCCCCTTGATCGCGACGAGGTGGTGTCGGATCGCCGTCAGCGTGTCGTCGGGGAGCCAGCTTCCGGTGACCTCGTTCGCCTTCTCGCCCGCGTACACCTCGAACCACTCGATCCGGCGCCCACCGCCGTACGCCTTCTCGACCGCGGCATCGAAGACGGCCTTCGAGGCAGCCCAGATGTCGGGGCCCGTGCCGTCCCCCTCGATGAAGGGGATGATCGGGTTGTCGGGTACCCGGAGCTCGCCGTCTTCCAACGTGATGGTCGCTCCGGCGGCGGGCGCGGTCAGCGTGTCGTAGGCAGGGGTCACGGTTTCCTCGTCGTCTATGCGTCTGCGGGGTCGTGCGGGTTCCGCGGCGGGGAGAGATTACCGGGCATGGCAGGCGAAGTAAACGCGGGACCGGCCCATCACGTCACACTCCCGAACCAACCGAGCGGGAAGCGGCCGGGCGTGCATGGACTATCGGTGAAGGCGGAGACGGGTGGCGCGGACGGCGAGCGGGGTCTGGACGATCTCGCGCGCGCCGCCGGCGCCGGCGATTCGGAGGCGTTCGAGCGTCTCGTCCGCCGAGTGTACGCGCGAATCCACCGCTGGGCCCTGGTTCGGATCGGCGATCCGGACGATGCCGACGATGTCGTGCAATCGGTGCTCCTCAGACTCCACGGGAATCTCGAGAGCTGGGAGGAGCGCAGCCGGTTCACGACGTGGCTCTACCGGATCACGTCCAACGAGGCCTCGACGTGGCGTCGTCGGGCAACGCGCCGGGCGCGGTGGCTGGTGCGCGACGCGAAGGCCTACGAGCGGGCGGCCGAGCGGATGGTCGGACCGGCCCGCGACGAAGAACGGAGTCGGATGGTCGAGATGGTGACCGTCTACTTCCGCGATCTCCCGCCGAGACAGCGGGAGGTGTTCGATCTGGTCGACTTCCAGGGATATGCGCCTGGAGAGGTGGCGGAGATGCTGGACATGAACCCCAACACCGTGCGCGCGAACCTGTTCAAGGCCCGACGCGCGCTGCGCGAGCGCATGACGGGGGCGTCGTGAGCGACGAGCGCGCGGCGATCGAGGCCGGGCTGCGGGCGCTCCGTGCGGGTCTCGACTCGATCGAGCCGTCGATCGAGGCCGAGGCGGCCGTGGAGCTCGCCGCGCGGGGTGCGGAGCCGGCGCGGGGCACGCGGCGGGCGCGGGCCCACACCGGCGGTGGCTGGTTCCGCCGGGCCTCCGGTGTGCTCGGGGCGCTCCTTCCGCCTCGGCGACTGCGATGGGCGTTGCCGAGCTTTGCCGGCGTCGCCCTCGCCGCGATCGGCGTCTCGTATGTGGCGACGCGCCCGCCCGAGCCGCTTCCCACGATCGTACGGATCGGGGAGGGGCCGCCCCGCGGCACGACGACGGCGCGACGGGTTGTAGAAGTGCCCGCGCGAGGTCTCGAACGAACGGATGCTGCTCTCTCCCTCCCCTCCGGAGCGCCGGTTTACGCAAGGCGTGACGGTGCGGGGCAGGCGCTCGCGAGCCGTGATGGGGCCCGGCCCGACGAAGACGATGGCGGGTTCGCCATCACGGCCCCGGACTCGGGACGGGTGGCTGTCTTCCAGACGAGCAACCCGAGGATCCGCGTCGTCTGGTTCTACGGCGACGCGTCGGAGGACTGAGGGAGCAGAGAGAGATCACCGGGCGCCCGAAGGGCCGCCCTTTCAGCGAGGAGAGACGAGATGATGGGGAAGATGACGCGAAAGATGGGGCTCAGTACGGCGTTCGCCTCGGTGGCGTTCCTGCCGATCATCGGGTCCGGCGCGTGCGCCGGCGACACCGAGCTCGAGACGCAGACCTTCGAGCTCCAGTACATGAACCCCGGCGAGGCGGTCGAGATGATCGCACCGTACGTCTACCCCGAGCGGGAGGCCGCTCCGGGGCTGGTGACGCACTTCTCCGGGGGGCTCACGGTTCGCGAGACCAGGGAGAACCTGGCTCGCATCCGCGAGGTCCTCGAGAGCTACGACCTTCCGACCCCCGGTGTCCGGCTGCACTTCCAGCTCATCGAGGCGAACGGGTACGGCGACACGGACCCGCGGATATCGGATGTGCAGGACGCGCTGGAGGAGCTGTTTCGGTTCGACGGCTACAGACTCCTCGCCGAGCCTCAGATGGCGGCGATGGAGGGGACGGGCTCGACGCAGCGCATCCCCGAGGCGGACGGATCGGGCTTTTACCTCGAAGCGCGAATCCAGGACATCCGGGGGCGAGGCGACAAGGCGTCGATCGTGCTCTCGGTCTCGCTCATGGGCGACTACGAGCGGATCGAGACGTCGATGGCGGTCCCGGTCGGAGAGACCGTGGTGCTGGGAAGCTCGCAGGGCGACGGGTCATCGACGATCATCCTCACGGTTCGACCGCAGTTCGTCGACGTAAGCTGAAGCCTCACCTCGTCGGGGGGTGCCGCACGACCCGCGGTACCCCCTGACGGCGGGCGTACCGCCGCGCCGCGGCCGGGGTCAGTCCCCCGCCGACTCGCCGGAATCCCTGCCCGACACCCGATTGAGCGCTCCGTGCAGCGCCGCGCCCAGCAGACCGCGATCCGGGCTCCCCGCCCTCACGATCGCCTCGTCGAGCGCCGAGCACACGGTCATCTCGATGGAGTCGAGGATCTCGATCGGGTCGACCGGCTCGTCGTGCCCGAGCTGTACCGCGAACGCGTGCGCCGTCCCGAGGTTGCAGATGAAGTCGGCGACGACGGCGAACCGCGAGTCGGCGGCCTGCTCGACGGCGGTGTCGCCGAAGCTCACGGCGGCGAAGGGGTGGTTCGCGCCGCACAGGATCGACGTGACGCCCTGGCGCTCGAGGCGGTCGAGCACGCCGTAGTCGACGGTCCCGGATGCGGCGGCGCACACGATCATGTCTGCCGGGATCTCGCCGAACCGGGCGCGCGGGCTCGCGGGAGCGATGCCCGTCGTCGGTTGTGGCAGACGGTTCCCCTTCCGCCGTCTGAGCAGATCCTCGATGTCCGCGTCGTCGAGACCCTCCTCCGACACCAGGGCCTGCCGATCGTCGACGATCCCGACGATCCTCGCCCCCCAACGTGCCAGATACAGGGCGGCGGCACCGCCCACCCGTCCGAACCCCTCCACGAGGATCCGGACCCCCTCGAGCGACCGGCCCTGGCGCTCGTACAACCGCAGACCGGCGGTCGCGACGCTGAATCCGGTGACCACGTCCGCGACACGCGGCTCCACGCCCTCGAGACCCATCGGACCGGTCAGGGTCTGACCGAGACCCACCCGTAGCGCGTCGAGCCGGGTGGCGAGTCCCTCCCCGCTCAGACCCAGATGACCGCGCGCCAGACCCTGCTGAGGGTGGTGCAACCCGAGCTCGCGACAGGCGGGCAGGACCTCGCGAACCTCGTCGACGTTGAGATCGCCCGCCGTGGAGTAACAGTGCTCGAGGAGCGGCCGAATGGCCCGGAACCAGCGTCGCAGAACCTGCGACTTCCGCGGGTCATCGGGGTCGAAGTCGATCCCGGACTTCGCGCCCCCTACCGGCGGACCGGAGATCGAGAACTTGAGCTCCATCACCTTCGCGAGATACTGGACCTCGTCGCGGGTGAGCCCGACCCGCATCCGCGTACCGCCACCGGCCGCGCCGCCGCGCAGGCTGTTGACGACCAGCCAGCCGCGCGCGTTGCTCTCGGGGTCGTTCCACTCGACGACGAGCTCGGGGGCGCTCGACAGATAAGCGGCGTACCGCTGCCAGATCGCGTCTTCCATGGGGTGCGCGGCGCCGGGCTCGGTCATCCAGAATCCACTCGAAGTGTGTATACATGGGATACATCGGATACATCGTATATGCTGTATACGTCGTATACCGACGGTGGTCGGCGCACGTGAGTGCGCGGTGCGGAGGAAGGTTACGCTCGCGATCGATTTCGCGGAAGGCGCGGCGGGAGGGGCCGATCGCGGGCGGGCGGGCTCGGGCGACCGGGGCGGTGAGACCACCGCGCCCCGGTCGCGCCCGCCGCGCGTGGGGCCTACCTGATGGGCACCACCTGGAGACCCAGCGTCAGCGTCCAGTCGTTCTCGAGCTGCGGTCCGTCGAGGTCACGGACCACCGGCAGCAGGAACTCGCCCGCGATCCGGAAGGCGCTGGCCTGTGGGAAGTAGATGTTGAAGCTAGGACCGACCTCGAAGACGGTCCCTCCGCGCAGATCGATCCGCGCAGTCGGCACGACACCCGGGTTCACGCTCCCGGCCGGGTCCATCCCGTCGATGTTGCCGGTGTCGGTGAGCTGGCCGCGGACGGATGCGGACAAGTTGCGGCCGAGCAGTCGGCTGAACCACGCCGTTCCGAAATACTTGTTGCCCAGCGTCCAGCCGCGGTCGTTCTCGCCGAGCCGCAGCGTCGCGCCGCCCTGGACGCCCCACGACCAGTCTCCGGCCTGAGCGAGCCATGTGAGGCCCGGCAACAGATCCCACGTCCCCGACCCGATCTGCATGGGGTAGGGAAGCTGTACCTCGTTCCCCATGCTGTTGGGGAGCTCGTCCATCTCCTCGATCGAGCCCGTTGGCGCGCTGACCATCGCGTTCACGTGGAGGCTCTGGTTCCCCCAGTCGGCCAGACCGATCAGCCCCCCGAACTTGAGGTCGCCGACCCCGCCCGACTCGGTCGTGAACGTCCCGCCGGCCCGCGTAATGTGGTCCATCGAGTTGTAGGTGAGGGGCAGCATCCCCATCAGGGTGAGCCAGTCGGACGGGGCGAACATCGCGCCGAACATGTGCATGGTCATGTTCATGCTGGTCGGGGTGACCATGAAGTCGTACCCATCGGCCGCGATGATGTCGGCATCGTCGACGGGATCGGTGCCGACCCGGCTGCCCTCCATGTCCATGAGCATGACGCGGTACGAGAGCATCATCTCGCCGGCCTCGTGCCGGTGATCGCCCATCACGCCGATGGGCGCATGGCTGTCGGCGCGTCCGTCGTTCCACTGGGCGACGGCAGGTGGGGCGACCCACGCGGCCCCTACAGCGGCAACGAACGCCGCGAGCACGATTCGTCTGATGCGTTCCGAGTTCATCATTTCGAGTCCTCTCTCTATCTGGACGCGTCGGCGTCGGTTGCGTGCCGTCGCGAGACGGACGTACGCCGCGGACGCGCGTATCGGCTGATCGGGTCTCTCCTGGACGCGACCGTCCGACGGTCCCGTTCGGGGCCGGCGGTCGCGCGTCGATTGCGAAAAGAGAGGGTCAGGCGGGCGGAGGTCTGGCGATCGGCGTGAGGAACCAGGCCGGGTTTCGAGCGATGAGGCGCTCGGGTGATCCGCTACCGCCGATCGAAGTGCGCGCCGCCGCGTGGACGACCGTGGGGACGGCGGTGAGGCCGGGCGCGCAGCACTGGACGCAGTGGGCGAGACAGTCGCACGGAGCATCTCCGTGACCGTTGGCCGCTCCGTCGTGATCCGCGTGCCCGTTCGAGCCGTGCGTCGCGTCGTCGCGAGCCGGTTCGCCCGGAGCATGGGTCGAGGCACTCGACTCGTCGGCGGATCGCGCGTCGATGTGCTTCGGACACGGTTGCACGGGCGCTCCGGGACCGATTCCGATCCCGAACGCCGCCAGGGCGACCAGCGCGGTCGCTCTCACGCGCCGACTCTCTTGGCCATGCACCCGTATCCGAGAAGCGTCCGTCGAAGGTAACCGTTCGGAGTGGGCCGCCGCAGGTCAGCGCCGGTACGTCGCGCTCATCTCGAGGCCCTTGCGGAGCCACCGGATCTCGACGGGCCCCCGGGCCGACTCGATGGCCCACTGGAGGTCGCGGAGATCGCGGATGGCCGTCTCACCCGCCTCGAAGACGATGTCTCCCTCGCGGAGCCCGAGCCGTGC
This sequence comes from Gemmatimonadota bacterium, assembly GCA_033720355.1. Lineage (GTDB taxonomy): Bacteria > Gemmatimonadota > Gemmatimonadetes > Palauibacterales > Palauibacteraceae > Palauibacter. The sequence continues at coordinate 27,787 of JAWWCR010000023.1, read as the reverse complement.
GGCGGGGGTGTTGGCGATCACGCGGACGACCAGCAACCCGGCCCGTCCGGCCTCGACGGCCGAAGCGAGATCGCGGCCGGCCGGCTCGAACAGCGCGCCCGCCCACGACCGATTGAACGTGGTGGCGAGCCGGGCCTCCTCGAGCCCCACCTGGGCGATCCAGCTCAGCCGCTCGCGCAGCTCGTCGTCCGAGGGGAGCCGCGCGCGGATGTTGTCGACGACCTGTACCGCGTTGCTGGCGCGCTCGTAGGACGAATTCGTGATCCCGCGGAGCGTGCCGACGATTTCGCGTCGCAGGTCGAGCGTACGCGCCGTCTCGTCGTCGAGCGGCACGAGACGGAGACGCCCATCGAGTACTCGCAGCGCCGCCGGCTCGAACTCGACCTCGTCGTCGTCCGTGTCGCGGACCGTGATCGCGAAGGCCGCGCCGCCCTCGCTCCGCTCGAGCGGGGTGAGGGTCACGACGAACGCCGACGGCCGGTCCGCCGCTGCGACCCGAGTCCGCCGCTCGACACCGACCCACCGGCCGCGCTCGATGTTGGGGGTCCGCTCGGTGGGGGTGACCCGCGCGAAGTAGCGAGCGTCGTCGCGCATCACGTCGATGCTGACGGGCGTGCCGGCCCGGATCGACTCGCGAAGCGGATCCCACGTCATGAACGTGATGTCCTGCCCGTTGATCGCGATCATCCGGTCTCCGGGCTCGAGGCCTCCCACCTCGGCGGGGCCCCCTTCCTTCACTTCGCTCACGTCGAGCACGAGCTCGCACTCCTTCTCGGACTCGGACGTCTCCCAGGTACAGACCACGTTCTGCGACACCCGGACCCCCAGCCACCCGGCCGGGCGCTCGGGATCCTGCGCCGGCGACGGTCGCGCGCCCGCGAGCGGCGCTCCCACGAGTGGGGCACCCGCCGTCAGGACGGCGGCCTGGAGCACGCCGGCGAGGGCCCGCCGATACTGCGTGCCGGCGGTGCGTCGGGACATCGGCTTCACCATTCGACCACGCTCGAGTTGCGGGCCGACTGTTCCAGAAGCGCGGCGAGACGGGCTCGCTGCTCGACCGCCCGCATCAGGTACCCGCTGGCGAACGGGTCCCCGGGCGACTCGTCGAGACGGTCCTGGAGCGCGCGGATGATGCCATCCAGACGGGCGGCCATCTGCGCCACCTCGAGCGGATCGAACCCGGCCTCCGCGGAAGCGGACGGATCGTCGGCCCCGACCTGTCGGAGCGGCGTCTGAAGCGACTCGAGATCGGACATCACGTCGTACAGCTCACGATCCTCGCCCGAGACCGGGATGACCGAAGGCACGGCCGCTACCGGGTCGCCCCCCGGCCCGCCACCCGTGAACTGGAGACCGGCGAAGATCCCGCCGGCGAAGAGCGCCACGGCGGCGGCCGCCTGAAGCGGACCGCTCGTCATCAGCTTCGCGGCGATGCCGCGCGGGCCGAACGGTACGATCCCGGAGTCCGGCAGGCGGCGATCGAGCGTCGCCTCGATGCGACTCCACTCCTCCGACGGCGGCTCGAGCTCGCCGAGCGCCGAGAAGGCCATGCGCATCCGGCTCAGACGCTCGAACTCCGCGCGGCAGGTCTCGCAGCCCTCCAGGTGTCGGTCGGCTTCGAGATCGGCCCACGGCTCGTCCAGCAAAGCCGAGATGCGCTCGATATGCAGGTGTTCACTCATGACTTCGTTTCCATCCTGTCTATTTCTCAGAGCCGCGCCTCCCCGCGGGCTCCACCTTCATCCAGGCTCGGGGGCGAGATCAGATCCCGCATCCTCGCCCTCGCCTTGTGAAGCTGAGACTTCGAGGTTCCCGACGAGCAACCCAACGACTCGGCGATCTCCTCGTGCGTCCAGCCTTCTATGTCGTGCAGCACGAGCACCTTCCGGTACCCGGGCGGCAACTGGTCCAGCGCCAGCGACAGCACACGTCTGTTGACGACGGCGTCATCCGGCGCCTTGGCGATCCGCGGCAGATTCGCGGACGCCTCGACCTTGTCCCTCTTCGAGGATCTGCGCAGACGGTTCAGGGCGACGTTCGTGGCCAGGCGATAGATCCACGTCCCGAAGGCCGACTCGCCGCGGAACAGGTGGAGCTTCTCGAACGCCCGCACCCACGCCTCGTGAGAAAGGTCCTCCGCGAGGTGGTCGTCGCCGACCAGTCGCCGAACCACGGTAAACACGCGTCTGGCATGCGCCTCGTACAGCTCTCCCATGGCCGTACGGTCGCCCGCTTTCGCGCGATCTATAAGATCACGTTCTGTCACGCCGCTCCTCGTACGGCCGATTTGAACTCACCCGCTTGGATGCCCGGGAGTCTGGCCGGGTTGCCTGCCCGAGATACGTCTGTCGCGGCCTCGAAGCGCCCGGTAGACGGCCGGCACGGCCGCCGCCACGGCGATCCCCACCACGAACCCGACGACGGCATCGATTGCATAGTGAAAACGTCCATACACCGTCGAAACGATGAGGATCGCGCCCGGCACGAGCATGGCCCAAAGCCACCGAATGTCGTGGCGGCCGGCGGCGATGGTCGCCGCCACCGTCGCAGCGACGTGCGAGCTCGGGAAGGCCGTCCCCTTCGACGAGCCCCCTTCCAGCGCGGTATGCACGATGTGGTACATTGTTCCATCGGCGATAGCCCCCCCGATCCGCTCGAACTCGTAGCGAGGGCCGGTCACGGGGAAGGTGATGAAGAACATGTAGCAGGTGTAGAACGACGCCATCACGGTGAACGACGACCGCTGCATACCGTCGCGCCCGCTCGCCAGATACCCCGCGATGACCGGTGCGGGCAGGATCAGGTAATAGGACATGTACCCCAGGTGCATGACCTCCGAGAACGGGACCCAGGGGAGGACGTCGCTCAGGAACATGCTGGGCTGCCCCCCGAACAGCACCTGATCCCAGCCGATTACCACATCGTCGAAGTACCTCGTCGTGACGAAGCGATTGAGCACGCTGAGCTCCGCGTACATCGCGGGCATCGCCATCATCGGATAGCACACCCGGATGAAGGAGAGGAAGCCGCGCTCGGGCTCCCATCGGGAGAGCAGGAGAATCCCCAGACAGAGCGCCAGGTGGATACCCGCGATCGCCAGGCCCGGGCCGCCGCCCGTCGAGAGCGCCCACAACCCGGTGATCGTGAAGTATCCGACGGTCAGCCGGTCGATCGCGAGGACGCCGCGGTCCACCGGGCCGCCGCGGAGCTCCACGCCGGCTCGAGCCCTTCCGCCACCCGATCCCCCCATCAGAGCCACCCTTCCTCGCGGTACCACGCGGCGGTGCGGGCCAGCCCCTCCTCCAGCCCCACCTCCGGCGCCCAGTCGAGCGACCGTTCCGTCTCGGCGATGTCACAGGTCCAGCGCCTGATCGTCAGGTCGTCGGCCTTCCGGCGATCCATCGCGGGCGGACGTCTGGTCGCGAGGGCCCCGACCTCGGAGAGCAGGCCGACCGTCCAGAAGAGCCGCGGCGGGACCCTGATCAGGCGGCCATCCCGCCCCACCGCGGCGGCGAGCGCCGCCGCCAGCTCGCCCCAAGATCGTCTCTCGCGGTGGGCGATCGGGAGCGGCTCGCCGGGGGCCGGCGCCTCCAGCGCGCCGAGCGTGGCGGTGACGACGTCGGAGACGTAGACGGGCTGAAGCTCGTTCGTACTCCGGGGGACCACGAGCAAGCCGCGCCGGGCCAGACCGAATAGCGGCAGCATGTCGTTGTCGCGCGGACCGTACACTCCGCCGGGGCGCAGGATGACCACGTCGAGGTCGTCGGCGAGCTCGACGAGCCTCCGCTCTCCTTCGGCCTTGCTCCTGCCGTACGGGCTCTGCGGGCCCGTCGCGCCGTCCGGGCCACGCGCGGCGAGACTGCTGATGAACACGAATCGGCGCGCACCGGCGTCTCGAGCCGCGAGAGCGAGGCGCTCGGTTCCTCCCGCGTTCACCGCCATGAAATGGGCTTCGCTCCTGGCGCGGGTGAGCCCGGCGCAGTGCACCACCGCATCGATGCCCGCCAGGGCCGACCCGATCGCGGACTCGTCGGCTCGCCCGAGGTCCACCGTGGTCGTCTCGACGCCGAGCGGATCGATCCAGCGCGTGTCGCTGGTCGCGCGCACGCTCGCGAGGACATCGTGGCCCGCCGCGACGAGGGCGTCGGCGATGTGGCTCCCGAGGAACCCCGTCCCTCCGGTCAGCAGGACGCGGGACATGGTAAAGCGTGTCGGTAAAGGGATTGTGGCCCGTACATCAGATGGCGATATCGTAGATGCGGTAGGTGCGGAAGAGACGAGCGCCGAAGCGTTGGATCGCCGCGTTCATGGCGTGGTTGTCCTCGAGGATCCACGACATCTCTCCCCACGTGACCCCCACGTCGGCAGCCTCGCGAAACAGCTTCACGTAGAGGAGGGCGTCCAGCCCCTTTCCTCGGTGCTTCGGGACGACGCCGAGGATGATCACGCGCATGCGGTCGATCTTCCGTCTGAGCCGCAGCGCCTTGAAGAGGCCGAGCGGGAAGAGGCGTCCGTCGAGGTGGCGCAGCACCTGGTTGAAGTCGGGTAGCGCCAGACCGAACCCGATGGTCTCGCCCTCGTCGTCCTCCATGAACAGCGCGAGCCGGGGCTCGATGACGAGCTTGAGCTCATCCGCCATGAAGTCGATCTCGGCGTCCGACATCGGTACGAATCCCCAGTTCTTCTCCCAGGCCTCGTTGTAGACCGCACGTACTCGTTCGAGCTCCTCGTCGTACCGTGATCTGTCCAGAGTACGCACGGTGATGCCGGGGTTCCGCCGGGAGACGATCCGCTCGGCACGTTCGAGGTAGGTGGGCTCCTCGTTGTCCATCGCCCAGGCCCAGAGATCCTTCGCCTTCTCGAATCCGTAGCCCTCGATGAGCTCCGCATAGTACGGCGGGTTGTGCGCCATCATCACGAATGGGGGGCCGGCCTCGCCGTCGACGAGCAGACCGGAGACCTCGTTCGTCGAGAAGCTCGTCGGTCCCCGCATCACTTCGAGACCGCGCTCGCGCAGCCACACGCGAACCGCGTCGAACAGGGCCGCGGCGACCCCGGGGTCGTCGAGCGACTCGAAGAACCCGAAGAACCCGACCGGCTCGTCGTGGAACTCCTCGTGCCGGCGATTTCGGATGGCGCAGATCCGCCCCACGACGCGGTCGTCGCGCAGGGCGAGAAAGGGCTGTGCCTCCGAATGCCGATGGAACGGGTGCTTCTCGCGGTCGAACGCGACCCGCATGTCGCGCTTGAGCGGCGGCACCCAGTGGGGATCGTCGCGATAGATCTCCCACGGGAAGTCGATGAACCGATTCAGGTCACGGCGGGTGTCGGCGGGAATCACCCGGACGGAAGGGGACACGGCGGTCATCGAGGGGGGGGAGCCGCGGCCGGCGTCGATCCGGCCGCCTCAGACGACCTGGAGCTCTTTCGCCACGCGCGCCACCTGGTCGAGCACGAAGTCGAGTTGCTCGTCGGTATGGGTGGCCATGTAGCTCGTCCTCAGGCGACAGCTACCATCGGGGACGGCGGGCGGCACAACCGGGTTCGTGAACACGCCCGCGTCGAGCAGCGCGCGCCAGAAGAGGAAGGTCTTCTCCATCGGCCCGATGAGGATGGGGACGATCGGGGTCTGGGTGGGCCCGATATCGAAGCCGATCGATCGGAAGCCCTCCGTCATCTTTCGCGTGTTGGCCCACAGCCGCTCCCGACGCTCGGGCTCCTCGCGGATGATCTCGAGCGCCTTGAGCACGGTCGCGACCGAGGCCGGCGGCATGCTCGCGCTGAAGATCAGGGCGCGGGCGTGGTTCCGGAGGTAGTCGATAACGACGGAGTCGCCCGCGCAGAACCCTCCGATCGAGGCGAATGACTTCGAGAACGTGCCGAGGATGAGGTCCACGTCCTCGGTCATCCCCCAGTGCTCGGCCGTTCCCGCGCCCGTGTCCCCGATCACGCCGATCGCATGGGCATCGTCGACGAGGAGGGCAGCTCCGTGCTCGCGCTTGAGCTCGACGAGCTTCGGAAGATCGGCGATGTCGCCCTCCATGCTGTACACCCCATCGACGGCGATCATGAGCCCGCGATCATCGGGCTCGGCGGCGAGCATGCGACCCAGCGTCGGCCAATCCTCGTGCCGGAACCGTCGCACCTGCCCCATGCCCAGCCGCACGCCGTCCTGGATGCTCGCGTGGTCGAGCTTGTCCACGAAGACGGTGTCGTTGCGGCCGAGCAGCGCACCCAGTGTGCCGAGGTTGGTCTGGTATCCCGTCGAGAAGACGAGCGCTTCCTCCATCCCCACGAAGGCCGCCAGCTCGTCCTCGAGCTGGTCGTGCAGGTCGAGATTTCCGTTCAGGAAGCGGCTTCCCGTGTTCCCGCTGCCGTATTTCCTGAGCGCGGCGGACGCCGCCTCGAGGATCCGGGGGTCGTGCGTGAGCCCCATGTAGTTGTTGGAGCCCACCATGATCTTGTCCTCGCCGTCGATCACGACGTGGGTGTCGTGGGACTCCTGGATGGGCATGAAATACGGGTAGAGCCCCGCAGCGCGAGCCTCCGCGGCAGCAGTGAACTCGCGGCACTTCCTGAAGACTTCGAGCTCCACTCGTGCGGCCGCGTCGGCTGGGGGATTCGGCCGCGACACGGCGGCCCGGGATGCGTTTTGCACGCCCCGAAGCTAAACCGGCCTCGTCCGATCCTGCAAATGTCGATACCGGCGGAAGATCTCCCGATGTCGACCGCGTTACAGCCGGACGGCGCAGAACTCGCCGCCGGTTTCGTCACCCGACGCCGCGCTCGACCAGACTCCCCCGAACCCATCTCCGGTGACCGACGTGAGCGTGAGGGTGGTGTGCGCGCCGTCGAACCGTTGCCGGTCGAGCCGGTTCGACTCGGAGCCGAGCCTGATCACCGTGCGAAGGGCCCCCTCCCCCGACGGATCGGCGAATACGTACAGCGCCGCGCCGGGCGCGCCGGCCTCGGTAGAGCGCGTATCTCCGGGCACCGTCGCCCCGACCCGCTCGGCGTCGATATCGGTCGACCCGATCAGCACCGGGTGCGCCGCGCTCGTCGCGGGAGGCGCCGCGGCGAGGTCGAGCCGCCCCGACGCGAGCGAGGTCTCCGACGCCGACGTCATGTAGAGACGATACGCCCCCGTCAGCTCGCGCGTCGCGGCGGTGGTGATCGGCGATCCGGCGTTCTCGATCCGGCACCGGGCGATCTCGACCCGGTTCAGGTCGGGGATGTCGCCCACGCCGGAGCCGCGGACCGTCGAGCACGCGCTCGTGGCCAGCGCTGCCGGGACCAGTACCGCGCACACGAGCGCGCCGCGGGTCGGCGTAGCCGGAGCTCGAGCGGGCGATCGGGCGGGCCACGCGGCACGGGCCATCATCTCGGAATCACCCGCACGGTCCGGCCCGCGACGTCGACCACCTCCAGCGGCACGAGCAGCATGTCGCCCACGAGCCTGAGCGCGCCGACCCCTCCCTGCCGCGGCACGACCGACGTGGAGACCGGGAGAGCGTAGGCGTCCGCCTCTGCCGGGTCGACCGCGTACCCCATGTCGCCGAGCGCCCCGACCGTGACGGTGCTGACCGGGTTCGCGCCCAGATCGATCCATCCGGTCATCAGCTCGCGGTCGAACACTGTCTCGCGCCAGTGGCCGTCCATGGTGCCCGAGCCGCCGGTCGCCTCGACCGGGACCTTGTTCGCCACGTACCCGGTACCCCCGATACCATCGAACGCCGCAACTGCCCGGCTTCCCGTGAAGTGCGGGTCGGTGCCGCCCGACCCGGCGGGATCGGCGAGCAGACCGAGTGTCGGCCACAGCGTGCCGAGCCCGAGGACGTGCCCCACTTCGTGCAGGATCACCTCGTCGAGCAGCCCGTTCGAGTCGAGGTTCGCGAGGTCCGCCACGTCGAGGCGCATCGATCCCGCGAGCGGCAGCGACGAGCCGAGCCGGATGAGACAGGGACCGGCGGTCCCGAGCACCCCGCCGGGCCCGTCGATGGTCTCGAGCGTGACCCAGATCACGACGTCGTCGATGGTCTCGTCGATCGGCGTCGACGACGAACACGTGCCGGCGGGCCGGTTCACGGGCACGTCGGGAAGATCGCCCGAGATGATCGCTTCCCACTTCGATTCGGCCGCATCGTACGCCGCCTGCTGAGCGGAGTTGGGCGACGAGCCGGTGTTGTACCGGATGACGATGTCGAACGCACCGCCACCTCCGCCGCCGCCCGCCGTCGCGGTCGCGTCGAAGGACACCGGGCTCCCGCCCACTCCGTTGCCGGTCACCGTGGCGGTGGCGGTGTTGGGTCCGGGGGTCGTCCCGAGCGTCCATCCTCCGGACGTCGCGAGCCCGCTCGTCTCCGTCGTCTGGACGCCTCCCTGGATGCTGCCCCCGCCCCCGGTCACCGCGAACGTGACGGTCGCGCCCCCCACACCGTTGCCATGGAGATCGCGGACACGCACGGCCAGTGGCTGCGGCACGGCCGTGCCCGCCTCGGCGCTCTGGCCATCTCCCGAGACCGCCTCGACCGTGGCCGGAGGACCGGCGACGCCGGTCGCCGTGAAGGTGACCGGGGGCACTCCGGACGCCGACGCGCGCAGGGCGTTCTCACCGGCCGCGGTTCCGAGCACCCAGCCGCCGACGCTCGCCCGACCCGAGGCATCGGTGGTGGTGGTCTCCCCGCTTACGGAGCCGCCGCCCGAGATGACCTCGAAGGTCACCTGGAGCCCCGCGACCGGTAACGACTGTCCATCGACGGCGCGAACGGTCAGTGCGCCCGTGACCTCGGTCGCGACCTCCGCGGACTGTCCGTCTCCCGCGACGAGCTCGAGCGCCGCGGGCTCGGGGGGCTGCTCGGCCGTGGCCGAGAAGGTCACGGACCCGACACCGGAGACGGTGGCGCGAAGCCGCTGCGCGCCTTCCCGGGCGCCCAGAGTCCACGTCCCGGCGGATGCGATACCCCGTCCGTCCGTCGTCGTGTGCGGGTTCGCCACCGACCCGCCTCCCGAGATCACGGCGAACTGGACGGAGATGCCCGACACGCCGTGGCCCAGGCCGTTCGTGACGCGGACCTCGGGAGCGGCGACGACGGCCGCCCCGGGGGCGGCGGTCTGAGCGTTCCCTCCCGCGACCACGACGTTCGACGCGGTTGTCGGAGACGGAGGCGGGGAGGGGGATGGCCCGGTCGTCCCGGGCGAGCACGCGGCAAGAACCGCCGCTAACGCCGCTGCCGGCAACGCGCCGATTCGCACAGATCCCCGCGCGACCACCCGCTTCCTCAAGCATCCTCCCGCAACCCGCCGATGAACCGCGCTCCGGGGGGGCAACATCCGCACCCCTCCAGGCGGCTCGCGTCCGGGGGGATGACGAGGCGGACGCAAGCCGGGTTACACCCGACACCTACGCATCGTGAGGGACCGCCCATGCACTCCGCCTCCCCAAACGGCGTCGCCGCGTCCCGCAACGGATTCCGGTAGGAAGCTTCGACCCGGCGCGACGGCTCCGGAACCGCCCACCGCCACCGTGTTGTTCTGCCCGTTCGGGACGGCGAGCTTCGAGATCCAGGGGCCGGGCGCCCCGGGGACCGTCCGCCGATGTGTCAGCGAGGAGCGATCTTGCGATCCGACAACGCGTTCGATGTGGTGGCGATCGGCGGCGGGACGGCGGGGCTCGTCACCGCGGCGGGCGTCGCCGGCCTGGGCGCCCGCGCGGCCCTCATCGAACGCGACCGTCTGGGGGGCGACTGTCTGTGGACGGGGTGCGTCCCCTCGAAGGCGATGATCGCCTCCGCACGCCACGCCGCCGCCTTCCGGGGTGCAGGCGCGTTCGGGCTCGCGCCGATCGAGCCCTCGATCGACGGGGAGGCCGTCCTCGACAGCGTGCGCGACGTTCGGGCGCGTATAGCACCGCACGATGACCCGGAGCGCTTCCGCGCGATGGGGGTCGACGTCATCGAGGGCGCGGCGCGGTTCATCTCGTCCCGCGAGGTCGAGGTCGGCGACCGGCGCGTGACCGCGCGACGCTTCGTGATCGCGACCGGTTCGCGTGCCGCGGTCCCGCCGATTCCGGGGCTCGAGGAGACCGGCTACTTCACCCACGCCGAGGCGTTCGAGCGTACCCGGCTCCCGCGATCGCTCGCCGTGATCGGGGGCGGCGCCATCGGCGTCGAGCTGGCGCAGACGTACCGCCGGCTCGGCGTCGAGGTGACGGTCGTCGAGATGCTCGACCGGATCCTGGGCCCCGAGGAGCCCGAGCTCGCTGAGCGTCTGGCGACCATCATGGCCGCGGAGGGGGTCGAGGTCCTTACCGGTCGGGCGGTGGTTCGCGTCGAGGGTGCCGGACCGGGCGCCCGGCTGCACCTGGCCCCCCGGAGCGATTCCGAGGGTCCGACATCACGGGTGGAGGCCGAGGAGGTGCTGGTCGCGACCGGTCGACGGCCGAACACGGAGGATCTCGGGCTCGAGGCCGCGGGGGTCGAGACGGATGGCGGGTGGGTGACTGTCGATCGCAAGCTCCGCACCTCCGCGAGACATATCTTCGCGGCCGGCGACGTGACCGGCGGGCTGCTGTTCACGCACGTCGCGGATCACGAGGCGCGGGCCGTCGTCCAGAATGCGCTCCTCCCCGTCCGGACGAGCGTCGACTACTCCGTGATCCCCTGGTGCACCTACACCGACCCCGAGCTCGCGCACGTGGGGCTCACCGAGGCGGAGGCGCGCGAGCGCCACGGCGATCGGGTGATGAGCCACGTCTACGAGCTTTCGGGGCTCGATCGGGCGATCGCGGAGCGCGATGCGCGCGGTCTCGTCAAGGTGGTCGTCGACCGGACGGGCCGGATCCTCGGTGGCCACATCCTCGGCCGCGCGGCCGGAACGATGATCGCGGAGATCGCCCTCGCGATGCGGCACGACGTTCGCATCGGCTCGCTCTCATCGCTCGTCCACCCCTATCCCACGATGAGCGAGGGCGTCCGGCGGGTGGCGGACACGTACCGCCGATCGCTGCTCTCGGGGTGGCGGAAGACGGTGCTGGATGCGGCGATCCGGGTGGGACGCTTCGTTCCCTGACCCGGCGTCAGGGAGTCGGGGCGGGCGTCGCTCCGACCAGGTCCCGCGTGACGATGGACCAGTAGTCACGGTATCCGCCGGCGTCCCAACCATCCACGAGACCGAGGGCACGCTGCACGAGCTGGGTGCTGTAGTACCCCGGCTGCTGGAGCGGGTGCTCGCCGCGAAAGCCGCCGGGGAAGAACGACTTGATGATCACGCTCTCGTCGGTGAGCGGCAGGATCCGCAGATTCTCGACGAATCGTCCGAACGTGCGACGTCCGAAGAGGTAGTACTCCACGTTCGACGTGTAGAAGGCGCTCACGCTCAGCCCGCGCTCGGTCAGAAAGGCGCCGATCGCCGGGAGTGCGACATCGCCCGCCAGATCGCCGACCACGGGGATGATGCGATCGTCGAGCTGAAGCTGCCTCACGCGTTGGAATCGCTCGTTCGTCGAAAGGTAGCTGACGGCCTCTCCCTCCCGATCGACCTCGAGGATCAGACGTCGCAGCGTGGGATAGTAGAACTGCGGCGCTCTGCCGTGGCTCCGGAATCTCAGGTCCAGCCCGTACGCGATCATCTCGTCGTGGAAGCGGCCCACGGTCTCGAGATCGCCGTCGACGAGCGAGAACCCGAAGCCCCGGATCCGCTCGAGCACCTCTCTTCTGGCGGTCGTCCGGGACGCTTCGGTCGAGGGCGACGCTTCGATGCCCTCGAGGATCGCCTCGATCGGCGCCTCGGCCAGCTCGGCCGGATCGGACGGGGCGGGCCGTCCGAGCAAAATGGCCAGATACTGCTCGCGCGTCACCGACGCCTCGAACGCCGCTTTGTAAATGAGGTGCTGGAGGACGTTGTCGCGCCGGATGTCGACGATGATCGCGATCTCGGGGTCGATCTCCGCGATGTACGAGAAGTTCTGGCCCGGCCCCACGCCGAGGTAGGCGCTGCCGCGGATCCCCGCGGCCCGAAGGTCCGAGATCGCGTGCAGGTACGAGCTCTCGTTCGAGATGAGGTTGTCGGTGTCGAAGTACCCGCCCGGACCCGACAGCGCGCTCACCGTCTGCGCAAAACCGTCCGGTGCCGGCGTCGAAGTACCGCAGGAGGCCGCGAGGAAGGCGAACGGCAGGGCGAGGAGAGTGATGCGATTCATAGGGGCCGGTCGCTGGACAATTCGAGTGGGTCGCGGGACCCGCCTGCGGCGGGTGCCCAGGGTCTTGTGGTGACCACAGTAGGAGCGAGAAGGAAAGCGATGCCAGATCATCGTCGACGCGCCAGCTTGTTGTACTCCGGAGACGCTTGCAATCTGTCCGTCGGTTGGGGGGGACGGGCGCGTCGTGACGACCGCCCGCGCGATGGGAGGTGCGCGTGCTGCGGGGAACGAGATCGACGATCGTGATCGCGCTGACGGGAGCGTCGGCCGCGTGCGCATCCATCCCGGACCCGCCGGCTCCCGTCGGGGCCCCGGCCAGACCCGTGATCGCTTCCCGCGGCTCGCCGGCCCCGCCGACGCTCGACCTACCGCCGGCGACGGCGGTCGCGGCGCCCCTGCCCGCCCTGCCGTTGGAAGTCGCCGTCCGACCGGCCCGACCGCGTCAGGCATCCGTCGTCTCCGTGCACGTGATCGAGCCCCCCGGCCCCGCGCTCGAGCGCCCCTCGGCCACGCTCGCCGGTGTGCCCGTCTCGTTGACCCGCGATGGCCGTGGCTGGATCGGGCTCGCCGCCTTGCCGCTCGATTCGGCGGGCGTGTTGGTCCTCGAGCTCGCGGGGTCTCGCGACGGTCGCACGGTGCTCGTACGACGGGCCATCTCGGTTCAGCCGCGCACGTATCCTTCGACACGTATCCGGATCTCCGCCGGGGGCGCGGGCGACCCGGAGGTGGATGCCCGCATCGCGCGCGAGCGCGAACTGATACAGTCGCGGCTCCGCTCCTCGGAGGCGCGGTGGTACCCCACCGGCCCCTTCGACTGGCCGAGACCGGCGGTGCGCACGAGCCCGTTCGGGCAGAGGCGCGTGTTCAACGGATCCATCCAGAGCCGGCATCTCGGTCTCGATCTGCGAGGCCGGCGGGGCGAACCGACGTATGCGGCTGCCGCCGGACGGATCCTCCTGGCGGGGAGCTTCTACTATCAGGGCAATGCGGTGTACGTCGACCACGGTCTCGGTCTCGTCACCGCCTACTTCCATTTCTCCTCGATAGAGGTCGAGGAGGGCCAGCTCGTGGAGACGGGCCAGCTCCTCGGGCGCGTGGGCTCGACCGGGCGGTCGACGGCGCCGCACCTGCACTGGTCCGCGTATGTAGACGGGGTGAACGTGGATCCCGAGTCGCTCATCGGGTTTCATCTGGGTGACGCCCCGCGGGCGGCGGATGTGGAGGCACGACAACCATGAAGAGTGATCTCAGGAGGTCCGGATGATGTCGATCGATCGAATGCGGCGCGGCGCGGTGGCACTGGCGCTGGCCGGTGCATGCTTCGTCTCGGGCGCGACGCAGGCCGACGCCCAGGATGCCGAGGGGATGAAGGCCTACCTCATCGACGGCTTCGAGCGCGCGAAGGCGTGGGATCTGGCGATCGCCGAGGCGATGCCCGACTCGGCGAGGGAGTGGGCGCCGACGGCCGATGTCCGCGGGTTCGCCGAGCAGATCATCCACACCGCCAACAACGGGTTCATCGCACAGTCCATGTTCGGCGAGGAGGCCCCCGCGTTCGGCGATGCGGACATGCTGGTGGCCGACAAGGCGGCGCTCGAGACGGCCGTGACAGACGCCTACGACTACCTGATCGGGAAGCTCCAGGCGATGCCGGCTGCCGCGCTCGGCGAGGACGTCGAGTTCTTCGGTCGCACCATGACCCGGGGCCGCGTGGCGCTGTTCGCACTCGAGCACGCCATGTGGACGCGTGGACAGCTCGTCCCGTATCTCCACGCGCACGGGGTGGCCGTCCCGCAGGCGCGTCTCTTCTAGGCCCTTCTGGACCCAAAGGGACCCGGCGGCCGACCGACCGACGGCCGCCGGGCCCTCTACGACACCGCCGAGGCGCCGGGCGCGTCGCCCTCCGCGACGCGATCGAGCCCGGTGTAGACGTTGAACCCTTCGGCCCGCGTAAACCCGATCAGCGTGATGTTGAACTGACGGGCGAGGTCGACGGCCAGGCTCGATGGCGCGCCCACCGCCACGACGGCCGGGATACCGGCGCTCAGGGCCTTCTGGAGGATCTCGAACGACGCCCGCCCGCTCACGGCCATCGCCGAGTCGGCGAGCGGCAGATCTCCGGAGAGAAACGCTTCGCCGATGACCTTGTCGACGGCGTTGTGTCGTCCGACGTCCTCGCGCAGCGTCCCGGCCTCACCGGTGTCGGAGAACAGCCCCGCGGCGTGCAGCCCGCCCGTGCGATCGAAGACCGCCTGCCCCTCGCGCAGCCGATCGGGCAGCGCCCGGATCGTGGCCGGGTCCAGTCGCAGCTCGCCGTCGGGGAGGGGCGCGCACCCGCGTATCTCCACCGCCTCGAGCGAGGCCTTCCCGCATACGCCGCAGCTCGACGTCGTGTAGAAGTTCCGCGTGAGATCGGCGGGGTCGAAGGGCGCGCCCTCGCGAAGGTGGACAGTGACGACGTTGTACTCCTGGGGATCGACATCCATGCAGTAACGGAGGTCCACCACATCCCGCCGGTCGCGAACGAGTCCCTCGCTGAACAGGAAGCCCGCCGCGAGCTCGAAGTCGTTCCCCGGCGTCCGCATGGTGACCGCCACCGCGTGCTCGCCGCCCCCGGGCACCGACAGCCGGATCTCCATCGGCTCCTCGACCGCGACCACGTCGCGGCGCGTGCGGTGCGCGTCGCCGGCGTAGCGCTCGAGATCGATCCGCGCGGTGCTCTTGCGTGGGGTGATCATGTGTCCAAGCTACGGTTCGCGGCGGTCGCGCGTCGACGCGTGCCGCGCCCCGGGACGACGTTGCCGTTCGGCGCGGCGGCCGGTTAACGTGGCGCCCCGGGATCCCCCAGAAGGGTGTTGAAGAAGTACGGTGGGTCGCGCGCGGACCCGCAAGCGGGTGCCCCTCTCACGCGGTTCAGGCGAGGAGAGACGACGAGTCGTAGCCATAGCTACGGCGAGGAGGAAGGACGATGGATCAACCGCGTGACCCCCCTGCGCCGATGATCAAGAATGACGTGGGCAAACTTGGTGGACGGTTACGGCGGCACAGCCCCGTCTCCGGACCCAGCCTCTGGCCGGGTCCCCCTCCGCTCGCTCGACGTAGCTATGGCTATGCCTTCGCTCGCGCGCCTTGGATCCGGGGCTGTGGCGCGCGTAACGCGACCTGCCGTACTTCTTCAACACCCTTCTAGACCAGGAGACGGATGACGCCCCCCGCGGATCGCGACCTGATCGAGCGCTGGAAGGACGAGCCGGCGCCGCTCCTCCCACTCCTCCACGCCTTTCACGAGCGGGATGGCCATCTGTCGGAGACGACGCTCCGAGCCGTATCGGAGGGCCTGCGGATCCCGATCGCGGACCTGTTCGGCACGGTCACCTTCTATCATCACTTCGCCCGCGAGCCCGACGGACGACACCGACCGCGCATCTGCGAGGGACCGATCTGCGCGCTCCGTGGGGCCGACCGCCTCGCCGAGGAGATCGGAGGATGCTCGGGGATGCCGTGTCCGGGCCGGTGCGACGAGCCGATCCCCGTGCTGCTCGGCGACCGGGTCATGATCGGATCCGCCGGTGCGCCGCTCGTCGAGCGTCCTTCGCCCATGCCCCCACCCGCCGCGGCAGGAGTCGAGGAGTGCGTGTTCGCGGAGATCCGCGAGCCGGGACGGGCTTCGCTCGAGGGTTATCGGGCGACCGGCGGGTACGCCGGCCTCTCCAAGACGCTGGAGGACTCGCCGGAGGCGCTGCTCGACATGATCGACGCGAGCGGGCTCGCCGGACGGGGCGGCGCGGGCTTCCCGACCGGACGGAAATGGCGCGCGGTCGCAGACGCGGAGGGCGAGCCGAAGACGATCGTCTGCAACGCCGACGAGGGCGAGCCCGGGTGCTTCAAGGACCGGGCGCTGATGGACTACGACCCGCACGCGGTGATCGAGGGGATGATCGCCGCGGCGTTCGCGACCGGCGCGGTCAGGGGCTTCATCTACCTGCGCTACGAGTACCCCGAGACCGAGAAGATCCTCGAGTCCGCGATCGCCGAGGCACGCGAGGCGGGGCTGCTGGGCGAGAATGCCCGCGGCCCGAAGGCGCCGTTCGACATGTGGGTGCGTCGCGGCGCCGGCGCGTACATCTGCGGCGAGGAGACCTCGCTGCTCAACAGCCTCGAGGGGGCGCACCCGTTCCCCCGCAACCGGCCGCCGTTCCCGGTGACGCACGGGTTCGAGAACCTCCCGACCGTGGTGAACAACGTCGAGACGCTCGCGTCGGTCCCTCACATCCTCGTCCACGGCGCCGAATGGTACCGTGCACTCGGCGAGGGGGATCACGCGGGCACGAAGGTGATCAGTCTGTCGGGCGACGTCGTCCGGCCCGGCAACTACGAGGTCCCGATGGGATTCCCCCTACGCACGCTTCTCGACGAGTGGGCGGGCGGCGCCCCCGGGGGGAGACGCATCCAGGCCGTGACGATGGCCGGGCTCTCGGGCGGCTTCCTCGCAGGCCCCGACCTCGACGTGACGCTCGACGAGCCGAGCATCCGCTCGAAGGGATCGTTTCTCGGCGCCGGCGGCATCATGGTCTTCGACGAGACCCGCGACATGGTCGAGGTGTCGCACTCGGCGATGGAGTTCTTCGCCGAGGAGTCGTGCGGGAAGTGCTTTCCGTGCCGGATCGGGACGCGTCGCCTGACCGAGCGGCTGCACGGCGACGGGCCCGGCGACCTGTCGGCCTGGGTCGACGAGGTGACGGATCTCTCGCAGACCATGAAGCAGACGAGCGCCTGCGGGCTCGGACAGGCGGCCCCGCTGATCACCGAGAGCCTGATGCGGTACTTCCCCGAGCAGGTCGCCCGACACGTCGAGGGGTGAGCCGGAGCCTCAGCGCACGGCGGGGTGGATGCGATCGACGATGACCTCGAGGACGGCGCGCTCGACGGGACCGGGGCCCCCGACGAGCGTCAGCCCCGACCAGTTGGTGGTCGCGACCACGACGAGTTCCAGATCCGGCACGACGTAGATGAACTGTCCGCCGTATCCCCACGCGAGGTACGCCGTCTCGGGCTGGCTCTCCGAGATCCACCACAGCCGGCCGTAGGTATAGCTGTCGAGGGCGCCGTAGCTCCCGCGCCAGCTGAACGCGGGCTGCGTGGCGGCTTCGACCCATCCGTGCGGGAGGACCCCGCCGTCGCCGCTCACGCCATCCTGGAGGTAGAGCTGGCCGAGACGCGCGAGGTCGCGCGCGCGCAGGTCGATCCCCGCACCGCCATTCACGAACCCGTCGGCCAGCCGCTCCCACGCGACCGCCGTCACGCCGAGCGGCGAGAACAGGACGCGGTCGGCGTAGATCTCGAGCGGTTCGTCGACGGCGGACGCCACCACGACCCCGAGCAGGTGCACAGCGGCCGAGTTGTAGCGGAACGCCGAGCCCGGGGGGGTCTCGAGGGGTCGATCGAGCAGGAATCCGAGGTGGTCGCCCGAAGTGATCCAGGCGGCGTAGTCGCCACCCCCTCCGGACTCATCCCATTCGAAACCGCCGGTCATGTTGAGGAGGTGGCGGACCGTGATCGCCCGCTGCTCGGTCGTCAGCGGCGCCACGGCCGGATCCAGATGGAGATCGATCGGATCGTCGAGGCTCGCGATATGTCCCTCGTCGATCGCGATCCCGGTCAGCGTCGCCACGACGCTCTTGGTGACCGACCGCACGTCGTGAAGCGTCTCGACGCTCGCGCCCCCGAAGTACTCCTCCGCGATCAGCAGTCCGTCCTTCACGACCAGCAACGAGCGGAGCCGCCCGATCCCGGACGCCTGCGCGATCGCCGCGCTCAGCCCGGCCTCGTCCACACCGACGAGCGCGGGCGGCGCCTCCACCCACGGGGCGCTGAGCTCGATCGGACCATCGGGGACCGGCGGCAGCGGCGGGGGCGGAGCGGTCGTGGAGTCTCCGCAGGCCGCCAGCCCGATCGACACCACGCATGCGGGGAGCCACCGGGTCACCATCAGGTGTCTTTGGATACGCATCGCCGCTCCCGCCGCCTCGTGTCGCGGAACACCCCGCTCCGCTGCACGACGTTTGACCCGACCACGCGCGGGCCGCCAGCTTTCCGTAGGTTTCGCACACGTTGTTGAGCGATACGCGGCTCGGGCGCTGCGACCGCGTCCATGGGCCGCACACGGCACGGAGGCGTTGCGCGATGAAGGACGAAAAGCCGCTGGACTTCTCGATCACCCTGGACGGCGAGAAGGTCCCGGTACGCCGCGGAGAGACCATCTACGAAGTCTCCGAGCGACACCGCAAGGAGATCCCCACGCTGTGCTACGACCCCCGGCTCGAGCCGTTCGGCGCCTGCCGTCTCTGCATCGTCGAGCTCGAGGGCGCACGCAACCCGGTCGCCTCCTGCACGACGCGCGCCGAGCCGGGCATGGTCGTGACGACGAGGTCGGCGCGGCTCGACATGCACCGTCGTGTCCTCATGGAGATGGTCGCTTCCGAGAACCGCGATCTCGATGTCGACCCGATGTCGGGCTACGCATCTCAGGAGATGGCGACCCTGCTGGACCGCTACGACGCCCGCACGGGCCGCTTCGCGGGGCACCGTTCGGGGTCGAGCCGACCCGACGACGACAACCCGTTCATTCTCCGCGACTACGACAACTGCATCTCCTGCTACCGGTGTGTACGGGTATGCGCCGAGCAGGAGGGCGACTACGCGATCTCGATCATGAAGCGCGGGTTCGACACGCAGATCACCACCGAGTTCGGCGGGTTGCTCAAGGACTCCGCCTGCACCTTCTGCGGCCAGTGCATTCAGACCTGTCCGACCGGGGCACTCGGCGATCTCAAGGCGCTCTCGAACAGGGACGTGCCCGGCGAGACGAAGAAGACCCGCACCATCTGTCCGTACTGCGGTGTGGGATGCTCGGTCGATGTGATGACCCGCGAGAACGAGATCGTGGGGGTCCTGCCCGCGATGGACGGACCGGCGAACCGCGGCGCGCTGTGCGTGAAGGGACAGTTCGCGTTCGACTTCGTCGGACACCCCGATCGCCTCACCGACCCGTTGGTGCGCGGCGAGGATGGCGAGCTCCACCCCACCGATTGGGACACGGCGCTCGATCGCGCGGCCGACGGGCTCCGCTCGGCGCTCGACGATCACGGGCGTGACGCGCTGTACGGCGTGGCATCAGGGCGTGCCCCGCACGAGGCCGCGTACATGATGCAGAGGCTGATTCGGGCCGCGACGGGGACGAACCAGATAGACAACTGTAGCCGTGCCTGACACGCCCCCACAGTCGCCGGTCTGGCGGCTTCGATCGGGCGAGGCGCGATGTCGAATCCTCTGGTGGACATGGAGAAGCCCGATGTGATCTTCTGCATCGGGACCAACATGACCGAGTGCCACCCCGTGGCGGCGACGGGCATCAAGCGGGCGATCGCGAAGGGCGCGAAGCTGATCGTCGCCGATCCGCGGCGCATTCCGCTCGCCGAGCTCGCCGATCTCTATCTGCCGCTCCGTGTCGGGTCCGACGCGGCGCTGCTTCTCGGGATGGCGCACGTCATCGCGCGCGACGGCCTGGCCGACCAGGCCTTCATGGATGCTCGCACCGTCGAGCGGGACGAGTTCCTCGAGCACGTCGCGGAGTATCCCCCCGAGTGGGCCGAGTCGATCACGGGCGTCGACGCGAAGCTCATCGAGCAGGCCGCCCGCTGGTACGGCGGCGCAGATCGCGGCGCCATCTATTACACACTCGGCATCACCGAGCACATCTGCGGCGTGGACAACGTGCAGAGTCTCTGCAACCTCGCGCTCATGACGGGGAACATCGGCCGCGAGGGGACCGGCATCAATCCGATGCGGGGGCAGAACAACATCCAGGGCGCGGGAGACTGCGGCGCCCTCCCGAACAACTACCCCGGCTTCCAGAGCGTCACGGATCCGGCGCACCAGGCGAAGTTCGCCGCAGCGTACGGCCGCGAGGTCGATCTCGAGAAGGGACCGACGAAGGTCCAGGCGCTCGACATGTGCGGCGATCGGATCCGCGCGATGATCATCGACGGCGAGAACACGGTCGTCACCGACCCGGATCGCGCGCACTGCGAGCATGCCCTGAAGAGCCTCGACGCGCTCGTGGTCGTCGACATCTTCCTCACCGAGACGGCCGCGCTCGCGGACGTCGTCCTGCCGGCGACCGCGTGGGCCGAGACCGACGGCGTGTGCACCAACACCGAGCGCCGCGTGCAGCGGCTTCGGAAGGCCGTCGACCCGCCGGGCCAGGCGCGTCCGGACTGGTGGATCATCAACGAGATCGCGCGCCGGATGGATCTCTCCGGCTTCGACTTCGAGTCGGCGAAGGAGGTGTTCAACGAGCTGTGCTCGCTGTCGCCCATCTACGCCGGTCTCGACTGGGACCGCATCGAGCACGGCGAGTACCAGTGGCCGGTGCCCGAGGAGGGCCACCCTGGCACTCCGATCCTTCACCAGGACGAGTTCGTCAACGGTAAGGGCATCTTCCAGCTCGTGACGTACCGCGACCCGGCCGAGACGATCAGCGACGACTACCCGGTGTGGCTGACGACGGGCCGACGTCTGGCGTCCTATCACACCCGCACACAGACCGGGCGCGCGCGTGGGATCGACTATCTGCTGCCCGAAGAGCGGCTCGAGGTGAACCCCGCCGACGTCTCCGACTGGGGGCTCGAGGACGGGGGGTGGGCGCGGCTCTCGAGCCCCCGCGGCTCGGTCGAAGTCCGCGTCGAGTCGACCAACCGTTCGCCCCGGGGGACCGTGTTCGCGTCGTTCAGCTTCAACGACGTGCCCGTCAACTTCCTGACGGGCGGCGGATACGACCCCGTCACGCACACGGCCGAGCTGAAGGTCTGTCCGGTTCGCGTGGAGGCGATCTCGCCGTAAGTTGTTGCCGCGCGCCGGCAAGACCGGCGCACGTTCAAGCCAGCTATTCGGTTCTTTCCTGAGGTGGGAGAAACGAAGATGAAGAGAATCGCACTGTTCGCGATGCTGTTCGGCCTCGCCATCCCGGCGACGGCCCAGGCACAGACCTTCGAGCTCATCGCGCAGCTCGGGGTGTCGCTCGGCTCGTACAGCGGCGACAACGTCGAGTCGAGCACGCAGGTCGGGGCCGACGGTGGCGTGAAGGCCCGGTTCGGTTCCGCGTTCTACGTCGACGGCGGGATCTTCTGGGGCGCGCGCGGCGGCGAGATCACGACCCCCACGGTCACCGACGACTTCGCCTACTCGGGCGTGCGAATCCCCATCACGGCGGGTGTGCGCCTGATCCGCGCCGATGCCTTCGATCTCCGTGGCTTCTTCGGGGCGGCGCTCGATCTGCCGTCTTCCGTCAGCGACAACGATCTGGGACTCACCGACGAGGATGTTGCGAGCTCGATCTGGTCGGGCCGCGTCGGACTGGGGCTCGACGTCCTCATCCTCGCCATCGACGCCGGGTACGAGTTCGGATTCAGCGACGTCTTCGAGGAGACCGCGGATCCCGAGCTGGCAGGTATCAAGAGAAACGCCTGGTTCCTCGAGGCGGGGCTCCGCTTCGGGTTCTAGACCACTCTCCGACATCCGACTCCGGGGCCCGTCGCCCGACGGGCCCCGGTAGTTCGCTCTCGCCGGGTCAGCCCGCGTCAGTCCGGATCGTACGCGGCGATCTTCCCTTCCACGGCCGACGCCACGCACGTGTACGGGCTCGCCAGGTAGACCCGCCCGGGTCCGCTGCGTCCGGGGAAATTCCGGTTGATCGAGCTCACGGTGACCTGATCGGGCCTCGTCGAGACGCCGGGGCCGGCGTTGATGCAGGCCCCGCAGCCCGGGGCGAGCACCTCGAACCCGATCGCCCTGAGCGCCTCGTCGTGCCCCTTCTCGATACAGTACGCCTCGACATCGACCGAGCCGAACTGGGCGTACGCCCGCACCGAGTCCGGAACCCGCTTGCCGGCGGCGGCGGCGGCGCGGGCGGCTTCGGCATACATGTCGAAGTCGGTCCGCTTGGCCCCCGTGCACGAACCGACGTACACGATGTCGAGCGCCACCTCCTCGCCGAGCTCGGCGATCGTCAGCCCGGTCCCCGGGTCGCCCGGCGTCGACACCATCGGCTCGAGCGCCGACGCATCGATGACGATGGTCTCCGCATACTCGGCGTCGGGGTCGCTGAACAGACCCTCGCACATCGCGGCCACCTCGGCGCGGTCGAGCCCGCGTCGCGAAGCGAGCCAGTCGATCGTCTTCTCATCGGGCGCGATGATCCCCGTGAAGCCGCCGACCTCGGCGGCCATGTTCGTCAGCGTCACCCGCTCGTCGATCTCGAGCGCCTCGACCCCGGGACCGGCGTACTCGATGATGCGCGCGATCGCCGCGCCGCTCTTCACGGTCGGATGACGGAGGATCTCGAGCATCAGGTCCTTGGCGGTAACACCCGGACGCAGGCGGCCCGTCACCTCGATCCTGATCGCCTCGGGGACGGAGAGCCTCACGTCCTTCGTGGCCCAGGCGTTCACGATCGCCGACGTCCCGACCCCGAACGCGAAGCACCCGAGCGCGCCCGAGTGCGGCGTATGCGAGTCGCTGCCGATAATCAGCTGCCCAGGGAGCGCGTAGCGGTCCTGCAGCATGATGTGACAGATCCCGTCGCTTCCGGTCCGCCCGGCCAGCTCGCCGTGCAGGGTCACGCCCTTCGCCGCCGCGAACTCGCGCTGCCGGTCGTGGAGCGCGTGCGCCGCGTCGAGCAGCCCCGCGGCCTTCCGCTCTTCCGTGATCACCTCGTCGAGAAACGCCAGGTGGTCGCGGAAGAACAGGATCGACTCGACGTCGTTCAACCCGGCATCGCCCGCGAAGTCCTCCCAGAAGGTGGAGGCCATCGGCGTGACGTACTCGTGGCTGAACCGCAGATCGGTGCGCAGGAAGCCGGTGTCGCCCGGCCTCACGGTCGGGACGCCGATCTCGCCCGCCGCCGCGTCGACGATCCACTTCCGCGCGAGGATTTTCTCCGAGACGCTCTGCGGTCGATCGGGATCGGAGACGACGGCCGGCACCGTGACGAGACCCTTCAGCCGCGCCACCGCGTAGTCGAGCAGCCCGCCGTACTCGATGATGTCGCGCTGGATGCGCCCCGCGTCGCCGATGAACGCCTCGAGCGGGATCTCCTCGCCGCGACGGATCCGGTCGATGAGCGAGAAGTCCGTCGACGTCAGCACGCCGATGTTCGCGCAGTTCTCCCCGTAGATCCGCTCGATGTTCTCGGCGATGACGACGCGGATCCCCGCGGCCCGCTCGGCATACGGCGACGCCTCGCGGCTCGATCCCTTCCCGCGGCGCTTCCCCGAGACCGAGCACACGAACCCGCCACGCTGCACGTCGTGGCGTCCGATCGGGTGTTCGCCCCCGCACAGGAGACCCACGTACGGGTACTCGCCGAGCTTCTCGTCGAAGTGGTAGCAGACCCACCCCGGTGTGATCTCATCGGTGGAGATGTCGTCGCGGAGCGGGATCGACCGATCCCACTCGAGATCCTCGCCCGCGAGCTGCCGCCGGATGAGGTCGGGATCCTCCGTCAGAAAGAGGACGCGGCCCTGAAGCCGCACTGTCGGCGATCGCTTGCCGACATCGCGTTCGAGAAGGTGTTCGAGCATATACGTCTACCGGTCTTTCGGGGATGCCGCCGAGGTCGCCGGTACGCTCCGTCGGGGCGCTCGCTCGGAGGGGTGCGAATGATATCGGGAGGGGGTTGCCGCGTCGATGGGCGATCCGGCAAGATCGGGGATGGACCACTCGAATCCGCCGCAGGTCCTCGTGCACCTCTACCGCGCGGCCGTGTCGCACGCCGACACCTGGCGGCAACGGCTCGACGCCACCACGAACTGGGCCGTCATCACCACGGCCGCCGTCCTCACCTTCTCCTTCGGCAGCTCCGACAGCCCGCACTTCATCGTCCTGCTGGCGCTGCTGTTCGTGGTCTTCTTTCTGCTCATGGAGTCGCGGCGGTATCAGGCGTACAACCTCTGGCAGCGCCGGATCCGGGTGCTCCACCGGGCCATCATCGTCCCGGCGCTAAAACCGCCCGAAGAGGTGGATCGCGATCTCGTCGAGACGCTGCTCGGAAAGCTGGCCGACGACATCGGCTCGTGGTTCCCCGCCATCCCGCTGTGGGCCGCCATCGGGTACCGCGTTCGACGAATCTACGGACCGCTCGTCACGCTGATCCTGCTCACCTGGTTCCTCAAGCTGTACGCACACCCCAGAAGCGCCCGCTCCTTCCTCGAGTACATCGACCGCGCCACGGTGGGCCTCGTGCCCGGAGCGGCCGTGATGGTCGGGGTCGGCATCTTCTTCTGCTTCTGCGTCGTCCTCGCCCTCCTGGGGCCTTCGGAGCAGATGAAGGAGTGGAGCTCGCTGCCGTCGCCGATCGATCGGATCAAACCGGGCGGGCGGGCCGACTCGATCGAGGGAAGCTGAGACCGCGTCACCCCGGCCAGAAGAGCGGGATGAAGATGACGGCCGTGATCACCAGGATCAGTTGCAGGACTCCGCCGACACGGATGAAGTCGCTGAACCGATAACCCCCCGGCCCGTAGATCATGACGTTCGTCTGGTAGCCGAACGGCGTGATGAACGACGCGGATGCTCCGAACATCACGGCGACGAGCAGCGCGTACGGGTTCATCCCGACCTCGGTCGCCGCTACGATCGCGACCGGAGTCAGCATGACGGCGGTGGCCGCGTTCGACACGACCGCGGTCAGCAGGGCGGTGAAGATGTAGAACGCCGCGATGATCCCGGTGGGCCCCCACGAGCCGGTTACCTCGAGGAGCCCGGCCGCCAGGAAAGCCGCCGCTCCGGTCTTGTCGAGGGCGATCCCCAGCGGGATGAGGCCCGCCAGCAGAAAGACTACGACCCAGTCGAGCTCGGAGTACACCTCGTCCAGGCGAACGCAGCCCGAGAAGACCATGATCGCCACACCGGCGAGCGCGGCGGGCATGATGCCGATCACCCCGGTACCGGCCGCCAGCACGACTCCGGCCATGATGAGCACGGCGACGCCGGCGCGCGGGCGGTCTTCCGGACCGCTCGTGACCTCTCCCATCGGGATGAACGCGGGGTTCTCGGCGAGCTCCTCCAACGCCTCGCCGGGCCCGTGGACCAGGAGGAGGTCGCCCACGTGGAACTCGATGTCCGCGAGCCGCTCGTGGACGGTCACGCCGTGGTGCTGCACCGCCAGCACGGTCGCTTCATAACGCTGCGCGAACCTCTCCTCGCGCAGCGTGCGGCCGGCCAGCGACGACCCCGGCGCGATCATCACTTCCACCAGCCGGCCCCCCTCCGTGGACAGGTTCAGTTCGCGACGGGTGCGCTCGGTGGGTGTGGCGAGGCGTTGCTGCCGGGCCAGCGTGAGCAGCCGGTTCGCGGACCCCTGGACGTAGAGGATGTCGCCCGGCTGAATGTACCGACGGGCCCCCGGGGCGGGGATATCGCGCTCGCCGCGCTCGATCCCGAGCACCGAGACCCCGTAGCGCTCACCCCACCCGAGATCCCCGAGCGTCCGGCCGATGCTGGGCGAGTCCGTGTTCACCTCGAGCTCGGTGAGAAAGCGGCGAACGTCGTACTTCCCCGAGAGATCGGGTGGCCGGCTGCGGCGCGGGATCAGCTTCCGGCCGACCGTGAACAGATAGAGGAACCCGACCCCCAGATAGATCAGACCCAGCGGCGCGATCGAGAACATCGACAGCTCGTCGAGCCCGCGGGCGACCGCCATCCCGTGTACGATGAGGTTCGTCGACGTGCCGATGAGCGTCACGGTGCCGCCCAGGATCGCCACGAAGGAGAGCGGGATCAGGTACGAGGAGGCCGGCTCGTCGGCCTGCTCGGCGAGGGACATGAACACGGGCAGGAACACGACCACGACCGCCGTGTTGTTGAGGAAGGGCGAGAGTAGCGCCACGATCACGCACATGACGAACAGCCGCATCCCCGGTCCGCCGAGCCGGGCCGTGCGCGCCCAGCGACCGATCTCGGCGACCGCCCCGGTCTTTCGGAGCCCGATGCCCAGGACGAGCATGGCCGCTACCGTGACGGTCGCGGGACTGCTCAACCCGGAGATCGACTCCTCCGGCGTCAGCACGCCGCTGAGGAGCAGACAGACGGGGACGAACAGGCCGACCTGATCGAGCCGCATCCGCTCGCTCGCGAACAGGATGAGGGCGATGAAGGTGAGGCCGAACACGAACACCATGTCGAGTGTCATGGGGAAATCTTCCGATCCACGCGATTCGCTCGCCAGTCGCGGCCCCGATGCGGCGGGCCTGACGCTGGTGTCGGGAGGGTCTGGTTTTATCGGATCGGCGGTCGTCCGGCAGCTCGTCGGCGAGCGTACCGTGGCCGTAATGACGCGAGATCCCGAGAGGGCGCGGGCGGGTGCGAGGCGGCGCGGCACCCCTCCAGACGTCGAGTTCCGGAAGGGGGACGTCACTCGTCCCGAGACCCTCCCGCAGGCATTCGAAGGCGTGGGAACCATCGTCCAGTGCGTCCAGTTCCCGGGCTTCCCCGTCGAGGCGCCGTCCCGCGGCCGGACGTTTCTGAGGGTGGACGCGGAGGGTACCATGGCGGTCGTCGCGGCCGCCGCAGATGCAGGGGTCGAGAAGGTCGTCTACATCTCGGGCGTGGGAGCCGACCGGCACTCGGACCGCGACTGGTTCCGCGCGAAGGGTCTGGCCGAGTCGGCCGTCTCCGACTCGGGGCTGACCTTCTCCGTCGTCCGTCCGTCCTGGATCTACGGACCGCGCGACGTGAGCCTGAACCGATTCGTCGATGTCATCCGACTCGTGCCGTTCGCTTTCCCCCAGCTCGGTTCGGGCGCGCAGCGCCTGAACCCCGTGTTCATCGATGATGTCGCGCGGCTCGTCGGCGCCTGTGTGGCGACCGGTACGGCCGACGGGGCGACCATCGAGATCGGCGGTCGCGAGGTTCTCACCCTCGACGAGATCATCGAGACCACCATGCGGACGGTGGGGAAGATCAAACCGATCGTACACATCCCGCTCGAGCTGGCGCGGCTCGGGGGCGCGGTGGCCGAGCTCCTGCCTGGCCAGCTGATGTCCCGCGACGCGATCGACTTCATCTCGCAGTCGGCCATCGCGGACCTGACCGAGCTCGACCGTCTCTTCCCCGGCTTCGACGTGCGGTCTCTCGAGGAGGCGATCGCGACGTATCTGTGAGGTGGCGTCGTCGAAGCGCCCCGACGAGAGGGAGAGTGATGCCCCGCCGCCGCACACCCGTCGCTATCGATCGACATCCTTGCTTTTCTGGATCGTTGAGGCCAACATCACGTGTCGCGTGCATTGAAAGGCCAGCGGACGGAATTGCCGTTCGCGGCTTGACTTGCACGCTACGCATTTTTTGGTTTAACTTCGACCGGCTCTACAATCGCGTGTCCGGCAGTGGTATGATCCGTGCTGGATTCGCGTCGTAGAATGCCTTGGGAGACCGCGAGTGGCCCGCGGTCCGCGAAAGGGATACCCAGGAGGTAGCGATGAAGGTGGGGTACAAGAAGCTGGGGTTGGTACTCGGGGCGGTGGCGGCGCTTGCTCT
>JAWWCR010000022.1:0-40177 GCA_033720355.1 Gemmatimonadota bacterium | reverse complement strand
GACCTCGATGCCGGGGAACTCGCGCAGAAGGGTTGTGACCGCGGCCGGACTCCGCCGCTCGATGTCCTCCGTCGAGAGGAAGGTGCCGAGACCCGTCCGCTCGCCCCACGTGCGCCGGTCGTAGAACCCCCGGATCTCGAGCCGGCGGTCGCGTACGGCCGTCACGACGAGCGGCTCGAGCTCGATGGGGTTGGCGCTCATCTGGATGTTGAGATCGACGGTCCGGTCGGCGACGATGGATACTACTTCGGTCATCGGCTCGAACCCGAGGTGCCGCACCTCGATCGTACGGTCGCCGGGCAGGACATCCCTCAGCACGAAGAAGCCCTGCGCGTCGGTCTGCGTCCGGGCGCGGCTCTCGGGGACCCCGATCACCGCGGTCGAGATCGGCTCGCCCGTTGCCCGGTCGAGCACGCGTCCGACCACCCGACCCGGCCCGGCCACGCGGAGGGTGAGGTCTCGCGTGACCACCCGCGCGTCGAGCGGTACCTGGAGCTCGGGGCCCGTGCGGTCGGCCGCCTCCACCTGCAGCGAGAGCGTGTGATCGGGAGGGACGTCGCACACGCGGTACCGGCCCTGCGGGTCGGCGACGATTTCGCGGGTCACGGGCTCGCGCCCCGAGCCGCGAGCGGGGTGCCAGGTCGCGGTCACGGCTGCGCCGGGCAGGAGCACGCCCGTGTACTCGTCCCGGATCTCGCCCTCGACCTGCGTGAGCGACATGTTCTCGGGGGTGCACAGCTCGACGTCGCCGCCGCCCATCTCGCGCGTGCGGCCGCGCCACCGGTTCGTCCAGATGACGATCGAGCCGCACCCCATCTCCGCTTCGAGGGCGAAGTCGGGGACGCCGTGCGAGCTCGGGTACACCTCGACCGCGCCGATCATGAACGTCGACATCATGTCGATCTCGCGGTTCACGCGGCCGCCGATGTCGATGTCGTTGAAGGTCCGCTGGCCGTCCACGTAGACCGCCGGACACCCGCCGGTGAACCCGTATCCCGAGCTCGCCTCCCACCCCCGACCCCCTGTCGTCGCCGTCCTCGCCGCGCTGCTCATCTGCGGCGACATGTTCATGAGAAGATCGACGAACTGGGAGGCCGTCGTGAGGGATTCGCCCCAGCGCTCGACGAACAGCGGGTCGAAAAACGTCCCGAGACCGACGGCGCGCCGGTCGTAGAACCCCTCGTTCTCGAGGTAGCGCGGGCGCTGCTCGACGAGGACGTCGAGCGGGGCGACGGCGATCGCGCGCGGGTCGAGCTGGAGCGCCACGATCGCGCTCGTCATCCCCCGGACATCGACGTCGGCCGACTGCTCGCCATAGGCGATGTGGCGGACCGCGAGCGTGTACGACCCCGGCGGGATGTCGAGGAAGATCGCGCTGCCGGTCGAGTCGGACAGGGCGCGCCGGCCGAGCGACTCGATCGAGACGAGCGCCTCGTTGATCGGGCGGCCGTTCGCCCCGTCGACGAGGACCGCGACGATCCGCCCCATCGACCCCTCGTCGGTCGCGCCTCCGGGGGCTTCGGGCGGGTCCTGAGCGGCGAGCGGTATCGCGTGCGGCAGCGCGAGCGCGGAGAACGCGAGCGCGAGGCTCGCGAGCGCGGGCGCGCGGCGGCTCTTCGGGTGTCGGCGATCGCTCACCGGGAGTCCCCCCGACGATGCGTGAACGAGTACCCTGCCTCCAGGATGCGATTACGGTCCTTATAGGTACGACGTTCCCGGTCGGAAAAAGGTCACGGCCGGATCGGAGCGTCGCTCGGCGTACCCCAGCGGGTCGCGCATCGGCGCACCCGCCGGGGTCATGCCTCGTGCGTCGTCCGTCCCCCGACGACCGTCCGGACCACCTCGATCTCCTTGATCGCGAACGGGTCCACCGCGTGCGGGTCCTCGGCGAGCATCACGAAGTCGCCGAGCTTGCCGGGCGTGATCGACCCCTTCATGTCCTCCTCGAACGCGGCGTGGGCGCCGTTGATCGTACAGATCCGGATCGCCTCCTCGACCGTGATCTTCTGGCTCGGGCCCCACTCGCGGCCCTGCATGTCCGTACGCGTGACCATGCTCTGGATCCCCATGAGCGTCGAGAACGGGCCCGGCGGGTAGTCGGAGGCGGCCGCGACGGGGATCCCGTAGTCGAGGAACCGGCGGTGCGCGAACATCCACTCGAGCTTGTCGGCCCCGTACTCGCCCCATTTGTTCCCGTGGAAGTGGACGTACGTGTAAAACGGGGTGGGGATCGCACCGATGTCACGCATTCGCGCCAACAGATCGTCGTTCACGAGCGTGCAGTGCTCGAGCCGGAAGCGCGGATCGGCCTGCGGCATGTCGCGCTGCGCGCGCTCGAACGCGTTCAGACACATGTCGATGGCGAGGTCGCCGTTCGCGTGGATCCCGATCTGGAACCCGTGCCGCACCGCATCGTCCACCGCGGCGTAGACCTCGTCCTGCGACATCGTGAGGATCCCGTAGTCGTCGGGTCGGCCGACGTAGGGTGTCGACATCGCCATCGTGCGCTCCGACGCCGAGCCGTCCGCCCCGTACTTCACCCCGCCGATCTTCACCATGTCGTCGCCGAAGCCCGTGCGGACCCCGGCGGCCTTCAGACCCTCGAACAACGACGATCCGGCGATCCCGCCGTACGAGCCGGAGGGGAAGAGGTAGATGCGGAAGTGGAGCTCGCCCGCGTCACGCGCGTCCTGATAGGCCACGAGGTTCTCGGTGCCACCGCCCGTCTCGTGGACCGAGGTGAGACCCGCCCGCGCCATCATCTCGCCGATGAGCCGGATGCTCTCCTGGCGCTCGGCCCGGGTGGTGCCCGCCGGGATGAGGCTCTCGAGCGGCTCCTTCGCGTGTTCGGCGACCCGGCCCGTGAGCTCGCCGTTCTCCCGGTAGAAGCGTCCGCCCTCGGGATCGGGCGTATCGGCCGTGATCCCGGCCAGCTCGAACGCCTTCGAGTTGTACACGCCGGTATGGCCGCCGCGGTGCGTCACCGACACCGGGTGATCGGGGACGGCCTCGTCGATGTCGGTGCGGGTGAGCGGCCGGCCGTCCTTGAGCTTCGTGTCGTCGTACAGGAAGCCCTGCACCCATTGCCCGGGCTCGGTGTTCTGGGCGCGCTCGCGCAGCGCGCTCTGGATCCCGGCGATCGTCGTCACGCTGAGATCCACCTGCTTGAGGTGCTTCGTCCCGCTGTAGAACGGGTGGTTGTGCGTGTCGATGAAACCGGGGAACACCGTCCGTCCCCCGGCGTCGATCACCTCGGTGTCGGGGCCGCGGAGGTTCGCGATGTCGGTGTCCGACCCGACGGCCGTGAACCGTCCGCCCGAGATCGCGAACGCCTGCGCCCGCGGGAGCGCGTCGTCGACCGTGTAGACGTTCGCGTTCGTGACGATGAGATCCGCCGGGGTGCCGCCGGCCGCGCCACCGCCACCGCCGCCCGGGGAACACCCCGCGAGGGCCGCGCCTCCGGCGGTCAACCCCGAGAGGGCCATGAAGTCGCGGCGGGTGAACTCGCTCATCGGTGCCTCCGTAGCGGAAGAGATGGGTCAGGCAACGATTCTGCCCCGCGCGGTGCGAGACGCGCCAGTCCTCTGGCCGCTCCGGCGGTCCCGGGCGAGCTACCCGTCCGCCCGGCCCGCCACCTCGGCCCGGATCTCCGCCATCTCGGCCGCCGCCCCTTCCGGCGGCTCGGTCATCAGGCTGACGCCGATCGTGCACGCGAAGCCCGCCGCGAAGCCGGGGAGCATCTCGTACAGGTCGTAGAAGCCCGCCTTGAACCACACGACCCACCCGACCGTCACCACGAATCCGCCGATCATCCCGGCGATCGCGCCGGCCCGGGTCGTCCGGGCCCAGAAGAGCGAGCACAGGACGACCGGGGTGAAGGCGCACGCGAGCCCCGACCAGGCGAAGAGCACGAACCAGAAGATGAGCCGCACCTCGGTGAGGGCGAGGACGAGCCCGGAGAGCCCCAGCACGACGGTCACGGCCTTGCCGAGGATGGAGAGCGTGCGCTGGTCGGCGTCGGGGCGAAAGATCTTCTGCCAGATGTCCCGGACGACGGACGATGATGCGAGGATGAGAAGCGAGTCCACCGTGGACATGATCGCGGCGAGCACGACGACCAGGAAGATCCCGGTGAACAGGGCGGGGAAGAGCTCCGCCGACATCGTCGGCAGCACCGTCTCGGGGTCGGCGAGACCCGGGTAGAGGACCCGGCCCGCCATCCCGGCGAAGACGGCGCCGAGATCGAAGACGATGATGCACAGCACGGCGATCGGCCCGGCGCGCCTGATCTCGCGCTGGCCGCCCGCCGAGATGAACCGTCCGAGGAGCTGCGGCGCGCCGAGGAAGGCGAGCCCGATGCCGACGAAGCCGAGCGTGCTGGCGATCCCGGCCGGGGTCACGCCGAGCCCGCCGCCGAGCAGAAGCAGGCTCGGGTCGGCCGCCGCGAGCCCGTCGGTGAGCGCGCCCCAGCCGCCGACCGCCGCGATCCCGACGACCGGGAGGACGAGGAGACACCCGAACATGAGGACGCCCTGGAGGAAGTCGCTGTAGGCGACCGCCTTGAACCCGCCGACGGAGGTGTAGAAGAGGATGACGGCGAGGCCGATGAAGACGCCGGTCGTATAGCCCGTCCCGAGAAACGAGTCGAAGGCCTTGCCGGTCGCGGTGAGCTGGGCGGCCGTATAAGCCGCGACCATCGAGAGGATGATGACGGCGCCGATGATGCGGAACGCGTTCGTCGTGTCGCCGAACCTGTCTTCCAGATAGTCGGGGACGGTGATCGAGGCGTAGCGGTCCGTGTACGCCTTGAACGGCCGCGCGACGAACGCCCAGGCCAGCGCGACGCCGACCACTTCGCCCAGCACGACCCAGAGGGCGTGCATGCCGACGGCGTATCCCATCCCGGTGAGTCCGAGAAGGAGCCACGCGCTCTCGCCGGTCGCGTTCGACGAGAACGCGATCACCCAGGCGGGGAGCTTCTTGCCGGCGACGTAGTAGCCCTCGACGTCGTGCGACTCCTTCCCGCCCCACAGACCGATGGCGAGGAGGATGACGAGATAGACGGCGAGGACGCCGATGATGACGGGGGACGTCATGCGGCTCCTCCTCCGGGCCCGGGTCCACGGCGGTCACGCACGGTGCGCGTCCCGCCGGCCACCGTCGTCGAGCGTGCCGGGCGGGAGGCACACATTAGCCGCAAGGAGACGCCGCGCACAGTCACACACATACGCGTCCGCACGAGCCGGCGGCTAGCGATCGCGCAGCCACTCCAGCGTGGCCTCGATCCGCGCCCCGATCCGCTCGAGCGCCGCCGGCCCCCAGTCGAGCGCGGCGTCGAAGGGGCCGTCGGGGTCGACCTCGCGCGGCACGACGCCCGTGACGCCCGGATCGTCGGGCCGGTCGCCCAGTCGAAACACGCGCACGCCCGCCACCGTCACGCCGGATCGGAGCGCCGCGGCGCCCAGCGCGGGTCCGTCCGTCGCCCGCCCGTCGCGCTCGATCGGGACGACGACCACGTATCCGGCGGCGACGAGCGCGGCGCGGGCGGGATCCCAACGCGTGGCGCCCGCGGCGCCATCGGTTCTCAGATCGACGACGATGTCGCGTGCCGGATCGGGTGACTCCGGGTCCTCCGCGTGCCGGCGCGGGAGCAGCGCCACGCCGATCGTGGTCTCGTCCGCGGTCAGGTCGACCACCTCGATCGCCGAAGAGGGCATGCTCCCGAAACGGTCTAGCGAGCGGACCGGGTCGCCCGTCCTGGTGCCGCCGACCGCGATCTCGGGGGGGCGGTCCGGGCGACCGATCAGGGTGGCGACGCGCGGGTCGGTCGAATCGGCCGACACGGTGAAGGGCGCGGCGCCGTGCGCGGCCTCGAGCAGCAGCTCGCGTGACCGGCTCAGGTTCTCGGCGATCACGCGGTGGCTCGCATCGAGCGAGAAGAGCGCCAGCCGATCGCCGCCGGGCCGCTCGATGACGGCGAAGACGCCCTGCCCGTCGGGCGCCCACACGGGGTGGCGCACGGGATCCTGGACCCTGCTCGACAGCAGCTGAGGGAAGCTGGCGCCGGCCCGATACGCCACGAAGAGCCGGGTCGCCGCGCTCTCCTCGTAGGCCCCGATGTAGGCGACCTTCGTCCCGTCGGGCGAGACGACGGGGTCGCGGTCCGGCCCCGAACGCGGGGCGATGATGCGCTCCACACCGGTCCCGACGTCGATCTCGTAGAGCTCCTCGTCCCCTCCTGGATCGGCGGTCATCAGGATGGCTCCCCCGTCGGGGGCCCACGAGAGCCGCGCGCCGAGCTCGATCCCCCCCGCGTAGAAGCCCTCGCGCGTGATCCGACGCGGACGTCCGCCGGCCACCGGCACGGTGAACACGTGGATCGGGCCGCTCTCGTCGTCGGGAGCGACCTCCATCCGGGTGTAGGCGATGTGGTCTCCGCGGGGTGACCAGGACGGGGCGCCGTGGGGGAGCGAGCCCACCGCCAGCTCGCGCTGCCGCCCCTGATCGAGCGTTCGAACCCGCAGCTCCCAGAACCCGTCGACGAACGTCACCCATGCGACCGAGCGGCTGTCGGGAGAGAAGCGGGGCGTCCGATCGATCCGCACCCCCTCCGTGATCCGCTCGCGCCGGCCGAGCACGGCATCGCGGATCACGAGGTTCGAGTACGGCTCACCCGTGGACTCGTCGATGCCGTGGACGACGTAGGCGACGAGCCGACCGTCCGGGGACACCTGAGGATCGGCGGGGAGGAGCTGCGCGTCGACCCCGGAGACGAGCGCACACGTCGCGGCCAGCGCGAGCGCGGCGCCCCGCCGCGACGGGGTCAGGCGTCGGCGCGCTCGCACGCCCGGCCGAGCCGGCGAAGCCCCTCGTCGATCTCTTCCTCCGAGATCAGAAGCGACGGCCCGATCCGGAGGACGTGGGCATGGAGCCCGCCCCTTCCGATGAGGAGCCGCTCTTCCCGCGCGGCGTCCGTAACGCGAGCCGCTCGATCCGGATCCGGCGTCTTTCCGGCGCGATCGCCGACGAGCTCGAGGCCCTGCATGAGACCCATCCCCCGCACCTCGCCGATCCACGGGAACCGGTCGCGCAGCTTCTCGAGACCCTGTCGCAGCCGATCTCCCCGCTCTCTCGCGCGCGCCGGAACGTCCTCCTCCCGCATCACGCCGAGCGTCGCGTTCACCGCGGCCATCGAGATCGGGTTGCCGCCGAACGTGGAGATCGACGGGCCCTGCCAGGCGCTCGCGATCTCGGGACGGGTGATCGTAGCCCCCACCGGGAAGCCGTTCGCGATGCCCTTGGCCATGCACATGATGTCGGGCTCGACGCCCCAGTGCTCGATCCCGAACCAGTGGTCTCCCGTGCGACCGAAGCCGGCCTGCACCTCGTCGATGATCAGCAGCCCGCCGTAGCTGCGGATGACCTCGGCCGCGCGCTGGAAGTAGTCCGGCGGCGGGACGATGTAGCCGCCCACCCCCTGTATCGTCTCGGCGAAGAACGCGGCCGGCTCGCCGCCCGTCGTCGTCTCGATCGTCTCGATGAGGTCGTCGATGAAGAAGTCGGTCGAGCGCTCGGCGGCGACGGGCGAGCGGAACGGGTATGGAGACCGGGCGTGCACGACGCCGGTCACGCCGCCGAGCGGCAGTCGCCAGCCCTTATGGGCGGTCATGTGGCTCGTGAGCATGCTGCGCCCCGAGTAGCCGAGCCGCAGGGCCACGATCTCGTGGCGGCCGGTGTACAGCCGCGCCGCCGCGATCGCCGACTCGACCGCCTCGGTCCCGCTGTTCGTGAAGCACGTGACCGAAAGATCCCCCG
Organism: Gemmatimonadota bacterium; assembly: GCA_033720355.1. Taxonomy (GTDB): domain Bacteria; phylum Gemmatimonadota; class Gemmatimonadetes; order Palauibacterales; family Palauibacteraceae; genus Palauibacter. The sequence goes on along the minus strand of JAWWCR010000022.1, from coordinate 32,362 downwards.
GCGCGAGCTCGGCGAGGGTTTGCGCCGCCCTGACCTGAGGCTCCGTCACGTAAAGGGTCGAGGTATGTCCCAGCCTCGCCATCTGCTCGGTGACGGCGCGCTGCACCGCGGGGTGACAGTGTCCGACCGAGGTGGTCAGGATGCCCGCGAAGAGGTCGAGATACTCGACCCCGTCCACGTCCCGGACAAACACGCCCTGGCCGTCCGACAGCACCAGCGGCTGGGCGTAGTACGGGCGTACCCACGGGAAGAGGTGGTCCCGGTGCGAAGCGACCGTCGCGGCGGCGGATGCGTGGACGGATCCCGCGTCGGCGCCCGGCTCGGGGCTGCCGGACCGGGGCGGACCGTCGGTCAGTGCGGCGTCGGCGGAGTCCGGGGACCCGGCGGAGTCTGCGGACCCGGCGGCTGTGGCGGAATCGGTGGAGGCGGTGTGGACTTCGCTCACGAGGATCTGTCTCCTGTCACGCTTTTCCCGGAGAGTCGCAGGGGGTCCGCCGAAGAAATGCGTAGCACTGCTACGCATTCCTGGTGGCGAAGGTCATCCCCTCCGGCTCGCGTATGTGATCGGTGCATTGTAGGGCGGCCGCACCCGTGCGGTCCACAGCGGGCGCCACCGTGGTGGCGGTCGGGCCGGTCAGTCGTCCCAGCGGTAGAAGCCCTCGCCGGTCTTCTGACCCAGCTTGCCCTCCGCGACCATATGCTCGAGCAGGGCGGGCGGCTCGAACCGGGGCGACCCGAGCTCGCGGTGCAGATAGCGGGCGATGTCGAGGCGGACGTCGAGACCCACGAGGTCGCCGAGACGGAGCGGGCCCATGGGGTGCCGATAGCCGAGCCGCATCGCGGTGTCGATATCCTCGGCGCTGGCCACGCCCTCCTCGAGCATCCTGATGGCCTCGAGACCAAGCACGACACCGAGCCGCGACGAGGCGAACCCGGGGGAGTCGTTCACCAGGATCGACGTCTTGCCCATGCGGTCGCCGATCTCGCGCGCCCGGGCGACCGTATCGTCCGTCGTCTCGGCGCCTCGTACGATCTCCAGCAGCGCCATGATGTGCACCGGGTTGAAGAAGTGCATGCCGATGACTCGTCCGGGTCCGGGCACCGCCGCGGCGATCGCTCCGATCGAGAGCGAGGAGGTGTTCGTGGCGAGCAGCGCCTCCGGACCGGCGGCGTCGGCGCACGCGGTAAGAAGATCCTGCTTGAGCGACAACCGCTCGGGAGCCGCCTCGATGACCGCCTCGACACCGGTCGCGGCCGTGGCGAGGTCGTCGTGCATGGTCAGCGCGGCCCGGGCCCGTTCGAGCGCCGGCTCCTCGACCTTCCCGCGCTCGATGCCCTTCACGATGTTGGCCTCGATCCGTCGGACGGCCTCGTCGAGGGCGTCGGCATCGATGTCGAAGAGCCGCGTCGGGGTCCCCGACATGGCCAGCACCTGTGCGATGCCGTGCCCCATGGTCCCGGCGCCGAGAACGGCGATGGGCCGGATGGCCGTCACAGCATGTCCTCCCAGTTCATCTCGGGCTCGGAGTGGTCGAGCGGCTTCCTGCGAACGATCTCGATCGCCTCGAACCCGTAGTCCTCCGCGACGGCGTTCCCGACCATGTTGTCGGCCCCCATGTACAGTCGGACCTCCTCGACCTCCCAGGTCCGCCCCCAGTCGTACGCGGCCCGCAGCAGACGTTTCAGATTCCCCTGCCGCCTCGCGTCGGGACGGACGAAGGGTATCTGGATCCGGACGTAGAGCGGGGGATTGAAGTAGGGCTCGTTCTCCTCGAGGCGGACGCTGATCATCCCGTCGAGCCCCCCGCGGCCCTCGACGACGAAGACGTCGGAGGTCGCCTCCTCGATCAGGCGTACGAACACCCGTCGGCGATCCTCGAGCGCGGTCGGGCGGAGGCGGCGATAGGCGGGGTTCAGCGCGTGCGCCCTCATGTACTGCGCCCACATCGCGACGAGTTGGTCGAGGTCCTCGTGGGTCGCGGGCCGAACCGCGCCGGTCGCGCTCATGCGGGTTCCTCCTTGCCGGTCGGTTCGGGTGGTTCGGTCGATTCGGGCGCCCCGGCCGATTCGGGCGCCGCGGCTGCTTCGGGCGCCCCGGTCCGGTCGGGCGCGCCGGTCCGCCCGAACACGGCCCGTCGCTTCTCCGTGAAGGCACGGACCCCCTCGAGGGCGTCCGGCGAGCCGAAGCAGTCGCGCTGCGCGGCCGTCTCGAAGTCGAGCATCTCGTCCACGGTCGAGCCGAGGCTGCGCTGGACCATCCGCTTCGCATAACGCACGGCGAGCGCGGGCTTCGCCGCGAGCCGCCGCGCCCACCCCCGCGCGGTCTCCATCAGCTCGTCGTGGGGGACGACGCGGTTGACGAGCCCGATCCGTTCGGCCTCCTCCGCGTCGATCATCTCAGCGAAGAAGAAGAGCTCCGCCGCCAGGGCGGGCCCGACGAGACGCGGGAGGTGGTACGAGCCGCCCCAATCGGGGGCGAGCCCGATCCGGTTGAACGTCTGACCGATCGACGCGCGCTCGGAGGCGATACGCAGATCGCACGCGAGCGCGAGGTTGGCGCCCCCGCCGGCGGCCGCGCCGTTGATCGCGGCGATGACGGGTCCGGGGAACGACCGGACGGCCATGACGACCCTGCGCCCCGCCTCGACGAGGGCGGTGGCTTCGTCGACGTTCCCCGACTCGATGAGCCGCGTCAGGTATCCGACGTCGGCCCCCGCGCAGAACGCTCGACCGGCGCCCGTGACCACCACGGCCCGCACGTCCTCGCTGGTGGCGATCTCCTCGAGGGCGTCGGTCAGCTCGTCGCGCATCGTGCCGTAGAACGAGTTCAGCTTTTCGGGCCGGTTGAGCGTCAGCGTCGCGACCGCATCCTCGATCTCGACGAGGACGTGCGACCCGGCGGAAGAGACGTCGGACACGGCGCTCACACGTGCACGATGGTGGCGATCCCCTGGCCGACGCCGATGCACATCGTCACCAGCCCCGTCCCTCCGCCCCGTCGCCTCAGTTCGTGGATGAGCGAGGCGAGCAGCTTCGCGCCGGTCCCCCCGAGCGGGTGCCCGAGCGCGATCGCCCCGCCGTTCACGTTCACCTTCGCGGGGTCGAGCCCGAGCTCCCTGATGCACGGCAGGGCCTGCGCGGCGAACGCCTCGTTCAGCTCGACGACGTCGAGGTCGTCGACCGCGAGCCCGGCGCGGTCGAGCGCCTTGCGGGTGGCCGGCACCGGGCCGATCCCCATGCACGAGGGGTCGACGCCCGCCACGGCCGACGCGCCGAGGCGCGCGATCGGCTCGAGCCCCAGTTCGGTCGCAGCCCCCGCATCGGCCACGAGAAGGGCCGCGGCGCCGTCGTTGATCCCCGACGCGCTGCCGGCCGTCACCGTCCCGTCCTTCCGAAACACGGGACGCAGCTTCGCGAGCTGCTCGGGCGTCACGTCGGGCCGCGGGTGCTCGTCCCGGTCGACAACGGTCGGGTCGCCTTTCCGGCTCGGGATGATCACCGGCACGATCTCGTCGGCGAACCGGTCCTCGGCGAGCGCCGCGCCGGCGCGCCGCTGGCTCTCGAGTGCGAAGGCGTCCTGCTCTTCCCGGGTGATCCCGTACGACTCGGCCACGATCTCCGCCGTCTCGCCGAGCGACACCGTCCAGCGCTCGGGCATCTCGGGGTTGACGAACCTCCAGCCGACCGTCGTGTCGGCGACGGGCGGGGGGACGCGCGAGAACCCCGTCTCGGGCTTGAGCATCACCCAGGGCGCCCGCGACATGCTCTCGACGCCGCCGGCGATGAACACCTCGCCCTCGCCGGCCCGGATCGCGTGACCCGCCGACACGACGGCCTGGAGACCGGACCCGCACAGGCGATTGACCGTCTGTCCCGCGACCTCGATCGGGAGCCCGGCCAGCAAGGCGGCCATCCGCGCCACGTTGCGGTTGTCCTCGCCCGACTGGTTGGCGCACCCGGCGATCACGTCCTCGATCCGATCGGTCGGCACGCCCGTCCGCTCGACGACCGCCGCGATCGCCCGCGCGAGAAGGTCGTCCGGACGCACCGATGCGAGTGCGCCGCCGTGGCGGCCCACGGGCGTGCGGACGGCGTCGATGATGACGGGCTGGCGGTCGCTCATGGCGGGTCAGTCGGGCGGAAGGTGGACGGCGGAGACGGGCGCCACCCGGCTCGCGGCCGGGGGCGCCCGTCGAACCACGCCGGTCGGTCGGCTACTTGCCGGCGAATTCGGGGGTCCGCCGATCGACATACGCCGCGAGACCTTCCTTCGCGTCGTCGCCCTGGAAGAGGAGCTGCTGGAGCTCCCGCTCGATCGCGAGCCCCTCGGAGAACGGGACCTCCACGCCGCTGCACACCGCGCGCTTGATGCGGCCCACCGCCCGCGACGCCTTCGCCGGCGGGACGAACTGCTTCGCGTACTCCATCACCTGCGCGAAGTAGTCCTCGTCCTCCCCCTCGATGATCCTGTTGACGAGCCCGAGATCGAGCGCCTGCTCGAAATCGAACGTCCGTCCCTCGACCATGAGCTCGATCGCCTTCGACTTCCCGAGCATCCGGCCGAGACGCTGCGTCCCGCCCGTCCCGGGGAGGACGCCGAGGTTGACCTCGGGTAGCCCGATCTTTCCGCCGCCCGCGCGTGCGATCCGGAGGTCGCACGCCATCGCGATCTCGAGCCCCCCGCCCACGGTGTGCCCGTTGAGCGCCCCGATCACCAGCTTCGGCGTCTGCTCGAGGCGGTTGAGCGTCTCGTTCGCGTGCAGACAGAAGAAGTACTTGAAGTAGGGGTCCGACGTCTGGAGCATATTGATGTTTGCCCCCGCCGAGAAGAACTTTTCGCCCTCTCCGCGGATGACGATGACGTGGACGTTCTCGTCGAAGCGCGCCTGGAGGATCGCGTCGTCCAGATCGCGCATCATCTCGTGCGTGTAGGTGTTCGCGGGCGGGTCGTCCATCGTGAAGATCGCGACGCCGTCCTGCACTTCGTATCGAACCAGCTTGTCAGCCATCGGGGGTCGCCTCCGGAACGTCGTTCGGGCGGGAGGGGGTCGCTTCGGTGGACGCCGCGACACTACGTGCGAGCCCTTCGGTAGCGCCCCTCCGGTCGAGCCGGCAAACTACCGGAACGTGACGGCGAGGGACAACCTGCCCGGCACGTCGATGCGAAGAGGGGGCCGTGAGCGAATCCAGCCGGTTCGGACGCTTCGTCCAGCAGCTCAGACAGCGGGAGGTGCCGCGGGTCCTGCTCGTGTATCTGGGCGCCGCGTGGGTCATCATCGAGGTGGCCGATCTCGTCTTTCCGCGGCTCGGCTTCCCCGACTGGATGGTCACGGCGGTGATCGGGTCGGCCGCTCTCGGGGCGCCGCTGGCCATCGCCTTCGCGTGGATGTACGACCTCACTGCGACCGGCGTCCGTCGCACCGTGTCCGGAGAGGTCGGAGACGAGGCTGCGCCATGGCTTTCGGCACGCTCGGTGATCGCGGCGGGGCTGCTGGTGGCCGCCGGCGTGGCGATCGGCTTCGTGGCGCGGCCTCGACCCACCGGGTCGTCGCCGACCGGGATCGCGGGCTCGGCGATCGCGGTCCTCCCGTTCGCGAATCTCAGCGCCAACCCCGACTCGACGTTGCACCTCAGCGACGGATTCCACCGCGAGCTGGTGATGCAGATGAACAGGATCGGGCTGGAGGCGCGGTCACGGGCGTCCGTGATGCGCTTCCGGGGGACGGACGAGAGCCTCGAGAGCATCGCCCGCGCCCTGCGCGTTCGCTACGTGATCGATGGGAGCGTCACCTTCTCGGGCGATGTCGCCCGTATCGTGACGGGGCTCGTCGACGTCGCCGCGGACCTGTCGCTCTGGGATGAGAGCTACGACCTCGAGCTGACCGCCGCCGACATCTTCGAGACGCAGAGCGCGATCGCCCGTCGCGTCGCCGGCGAGCTGCGGCGCGAGCTGTCGGTAGAGGCGATCGCGCGGCTCGACGAGCATCCGACCGGAAGCCTCGAAGCGTGGGAGCTCGTGCAGCTCGGGGTCCATCTCTGGCAATCGCGCGGCGACTCGGCCGGTCTCGTCGCGAGTCGCGACGCCTTCCGCAGGGCGATCGAGATCGATTCGATGTACGCCGATCCCCATGTGGGCGTCGTGCTGACGACCAGTCTCCTCGGGCAGGGGTACATCCCGTTCGAGGACGAGGTGGATCAGCTGAGGGCGGCCGGCCTCCGCGCGCTGGCGCTGGACCCCGCCGCCCGGCTCGATGCCGGGCCCTCCATCCAGTCGCTCCTTGCCTTCCACCAGGTCCTGGCCGATTGGGACTTCGAGGATGCGCGCGCCGAGCTCGACCTCCTCCTCGCGACCGGGCAGGACCCCGGGCCCTTCTTCTTCCTGCTCTCGGGACTCGGCGAGCACGACCGGGCGATCGACCTGCAGAGCGGCCGGATCGAGGCGGTGCCGGGTGCGCCGTTCTTCGTGATCTATCGGGGTGAGGTCGAGTATCAGGCCCGCAGGTTCGCCGACGCGCTCACGGACGCGCGTGAAGCCAGCCGACTGGCGCGTGCCGCGGCCCCGGAGGCGCGACTCGCCCCCCGCGAGGCGCAGGCGAGACTGCTGGCGGGCCAGGCCCTGGTGCAGCTCGGGCGCATCGACGAGGGACTCGCCGAGCTGCGAGCCCTCGTCGATGACGGCGTACCCGGTGCGCGCGCCGAGGTCGTGTGGGCGCTCGGATACGCGGGTCGTGACGAGGAGGCGCTCGCCGAGTACGCGGTCCTGCAAGCGGCGATCGATGACGGCGTAAGGATCGGCACGATGTCGGAGGTGCGTGCCCTCATCGGGGTGGGAGACCTGGACCTCGCCATCGCGCGGCTCGAACGGGCCGCCGCAAACCACAACGCCGTCACGATCTCGCTGGGGCAGCACCCGGACTTCGATCCCCTGCGCGACCGGCCCCGGTTCACCGCGCTGCTCGACCGCGTCGGAGTCCCCGAATCCGCGCGGTATCGCCCCTGAGCCACGGAGAGCGGGTCGACCACCTCGCTGCCATCGAGGCACTCGACGAGACGCGGCTGGCGGACGCCGCGGCGCGTCTCGCCGGAGCGGATCCGCATCTCGACCGGGTCCTCCGGGCGCACGGTACACCGCCGCTCTGGGACCGCGAGCCCGGGTTCGCCACGCTCGTCCACGTCATCCTCGAACAGCAGGTGTCGCTCGCTTCGGCGGCCGCGGCGAACGACCGGCTCGTCGCCTCGATCGGGCCGCCCGAGCCCCGGGCGTTTCTCGCCCTCGACGACGACGAGCTGTTCGAGATCGGGTTCAGCCGGCAGAAGCGGGCGTACGCGCGCGATCTCGCCGCGCGGTTGCTCGACGGACGGCTCGACCTGTCGGCGCTCGACGACCTGCCGGATTCGGAGGCCCGTGCGCGTCTCATGGAGGTGAAGGGAATCGGCCGGTGGACGGCCGACGTATACCTGCTGATGGTCCTGCTCCGGCCCGACGTGTGGCCCGAAGGGGATCGGGCGCTCGTCGTGGCGGCCCGCGAGCTCAGGGGGATGGAGGAGGACCCGGACGCGGAGAACCTTCGGGGGATCGCGGAGGCCTGGCGGCCATGGCGATCGGTCGGGGCGCGGCTGCTCTGGCACTTCTACCTGAGCGAGATCCGCCCGCCGGGGGGTCGCGCCGTGTGACCGGAGCCGCCAACATCCGGGGCCGCGCGGGTGTCGCAAACCCGGGGCCCACAGCCCACACGATCGGAAGGGTGAGTGAAGAAGGCCGAATGTCCCGGGGTCGCCGCCCCGGAATCGCGGGGGCGGCGGCCACCATCGACGTCCGCTACAGACGAGGGTGAGCCCCGGTGCTGAGACGCACGGGACTCACCGTCCTCGCCGCCACGGTTCTGGTGGATATGGTGGGGTTCGGGATCGTCCTCCCCCTGCTCCCCTTCTACGCCGAGGACTTCGGCGCCTCTCCGTTCGAGGTCACGCTCATCATCGCGTCGTTCTCGGCGATGCAGCTGATCGCCGCCCCCATCTGGGGTCGGTTCTCCGATCGGCTGGGCCGTCGCTGGCTGCTCATCGGGGGGCTCTTCGCGTCGGCCGTCTCGTACCTCCTCTTCGCGGTCGCGCACTCGCTCGCGCTGCTCCTGCTGTCGCGGATCGCGGCGGGCGCGGCGGGCGGCAACATCTCGGTCGCCCAGGCGTACGTCGCCGACTCGACCGAAGGCGACGAGCGGGCGCACGGGATGGGTCTTATCGGCGCGGCCTCGGGTCTCGGGATCATGATCGGGCCGGCCATCGGCGGCTTCTTCAGCCAGTGGGGGCTCGGCGCCCCGGGGTACGTGGCCGCCCTGCTGTGCGCGCTGAACGCGGTGGCGGCGATCGTGCTCCTGCCGGAGTCGCGTCATTTTCGGGAACGCGACCGCAGCGCCGCGCCGTCGGGGGAAGCCGCGACGTTCGTCGGCTGGCTCAAGGCGCTCGGGCGGTTCCCCCTCCGTGTCCTCCTGTCCGTCTACTTCCTCACGATCAGCTCGTTCACCGCCATGACGGCCGTGCTCGCGCTGTACCTCGAGCGCGTGTTCGCCGTGGGGGCGTCGGAGATGGGGCTCGTGTTCACCGCCGCGGGGGCGGTCACGGTCGTCGTGCGCGGCGTGCTCGTCGGCCGGATCGTGAAGCGGATCGGCGAGGCGGCGACCGTGCGTATCGGGTCGGTCGTGCTCGCCGTGGGGCTCGCCGCGATCGTGATCCTCCCCAACAAGTGGTGGCTCGCCGCCGTCATCCCGCTCTGGGCGCTCGGGACGGGGATTCTCTTCCCGTCGCTGGCGAGCCTCGTGTCGCGCGCGACGGACAGCGACTCGCAGGGCTCGATCCTCGGCGGGTCGCAGCTCGCCGGCGGGTTGGGGCGGGTCCTCGGACCCGTGTGGGCGGGGATCCTCTTCCAGACGGTGAGCATTGGCAGCCCGTTTCTGCTGGGCGCGGTGCTCAGCGTGCTCGCCTTCGCGATGGCGTTGCGGATCCCGGGTCCCGCCGACCGGAGGATCGACCCCGAGGAGGCGTGGGCCGGTCGGATGGCCGCCACCGAACCGGTCGACAAGCCCGAAGAGGCAGCCGAAGTGAGTCCGGCCACGTGACCGGTGCCGAACGAGTGCCCGAGAGCGCGCGGTTCGTGTCGACGAGCCTCAGGGGCGAGGTCTCGGCCGCTCTTCTCATGCCCGACGATGCGCGGGCCATGCTCGCGTACGGTCACGGGGCGGGGGCCGGTCTTCACCACGCGTTCATGCGCGAGACGGCGCAACGACTGGCGGCGCGCGGCATCGCATCGCTCAGATACCACTTTCCCTACATGGAAGCCGGTCGCAAGGCGCCGGATCGTCCACCGGTGCTCATCGATACCGTCACCGCCGCCGTACGGCGGGCGACGGAGCTCGCCGAAGGTCTGCCGGTGTTCGCGGGGGGCAAGTCGATGGGTGGACGGATGACGTCGACGGCCTCGTCCGAGGTCGGGTTCGAGGACGTGCGCGGGATCGTCTTCTTCGGATTCCCCCTCCACGCGCCGAACCGGCCCTCGTCGGATCGGGGGGCGCACCTCGCCGCGACGCGCGAGCCCCTGCTGTTTCTCCAGGGGACGCGCGATGCGCTGGCGAGCCTCGATCTGCTGGAGCCGATCATCTCGGATCTGGGGTCGCGCGCGACGCTCCACATCATCGACGGAGCCGACCACTCGTTTCACGTCCTCAAGCGGAGCGGGCGGACGGACGACGAGGTGCTCGACGAGCTGGCCGACCGTGTCGCCCGCTGGGTGGACGAGATCCTCGCCGAATAGGACCCGCCCCGGCGGGTACCCCATCCCGATCGATCGACCGAGGTGTCCTTCTGGCGAACGCCGACACGGCTCTGGTACGTTCACACATGCGCACAGCACCCGGTAATCCCCACCGGCGCCCCGCCGCGCCGCTCTTCGTCTACGGTCTCGCCGTGGCGCTGTCGGCGACGTCGCTGATCGGAGTCGCCGATCATGCGGGAGCGCAGGATGCCGACCGCAGGGTCGTGCGGGTGCCCATCACGGGCACGATCGAGCTCGGCGTGGCGCCCTTCGTCGCACGCGTCCTGTCCGAAGCGGCGTCCGGCGGGGCCTCGGCCGTGATCCTGGATCTCGATACACCGGGCGGACGGGTCGACGCGGCCTGGAAGATCATCGACGACGTGCGTGACGCCTCGGTGCCCGTGTATGCCTACGTGAACCGACGGGCGCTGTCGGCCGGCGCGATGATCGCGCTCGCCGCGGACGAGCTCTACATGCGCCCCGGGTCGACGATCGGCGCCGCCACGCCCGTGGTGGGCGAAGGCCAGAAGGCCTCGGAGAAGATGGTGAGCGCGATGCGATCCGAATTTCGCGCGCTCGCCGAAGACCGCGGGTTCGACCCGCGGCTCGCCGAGGCGATGGTCGACGAGGCGGTCGAGGTGGAAGGCGTCGTGGAGGCGGGTCAGCTCCTCACGCTCACGACCGACGAGGCGCTCGATCTGGGGGTGGCGAACGGGGAGGTGGCCGATCTCGCAGCCCTCCTCGCGGCCATCGAGCTGCCGGGCGCCATCACCGTCGACACGTCGCCGAACTGGGCGGAGGCGATCGTCCGGTTTCTCACCAACCCGGCGGTCGCGCCCATGCTGCTGAGCCTCGGCTTCCTCGGTCTGCTGATCGAGATCAAGACGCCGGCGTTCGGGCTCGCCGGGTTGATCGGCCTCCTGTCGCTCGGCGCCTTCTTCGGCGCGCACCACCTCGTCCACCTCGCCGGGATCGAGGAGATCATCCTGTTCGCGGCCGGGGTCGTGCTCGTGGCGCTCGAGGTGTTCGTGATACCGGGAACGGGCCTCGCCGGGATCCTCGGAGGAGGGGCGATCCTGGGCGGGGCGGCCCTCAGCATGGTCGGGCAGGTGCCGAGCGCCGGCGACGTGGTCAACGCGGCGGGGCTGGTCGCGCTCTCGCTCATCCTGGTGGCCGTCGCGACGTGGGCGCTGCTGCGGTATCTGCCTGAAAGCCGTCGGCTTTCGGGTATCTTCCTCCGCGACTCGACGAGTCGCGAGACAGGCTACCTGTCGGCTCCCGATCGCAAGGACCTGATCGGACAGATCGGCGTGGCGGTCACGGACCTGCGGCCCGCCGGCACGGCGCTCATCGGCGAGGAGCGGATCGATGTCGTGACCGAGGGGCCGTGGATCGAGGAGCGCACGCCGGTGAAGGTCCTGCGGGCCGAGGGCTATCGACACGTCGTTCGCCCGATCGAATCGCCGGGCGCGGAGACCGGGGGATCGGCCGGCGCCGGCGCGGCCGACACGGGATCGGCCGATGCCGCGTCGACGGATGCCGAGGGCGCCGACGAGCCGGGGGCCCCGCCAAAGGACGCGTAGCGCTAGCGACGCCAGGAGACCTCACGCAATCAGGAGACGGCCATGGAAGGCCTCGACGGTCTGGCTGCAGGCAGCATCGTATTCGTCATTCTGGGGCTGTTGCTCCTCTTCATGCTCTTCTGGGCCATCCCGGTGCGGCTGTGGATCACGGCGCTCGCGTCGGGTGTCCGGGTGGGTCTCGCCGCGCTCGTCGGGATGCGGCTGCGACGCGTGCACCCGCCGAGCATCATCCACCCCCTGATCGCCGCGGCGAAGGCGGGGCTCCCCCTCGCCACCAACGAGCTCGAATCGCACTACCTCGCCGGCGGTGACGTGGGGCGCGTCGTCAACGCGCTGATCTCGGCGGACAAGGCGAACATCGAGCTTCCGTTCCGGCAGGCGGCGGCGATCGACCTCGCCGGCCGCGACGTGCTCGATGCCGTGCAGGTCTCGGTGAACCCCAAGGTCATCCAGACGCCGAAGGTCGCCGCGATGGCGAAGGACGGCATCCAGCTCATCGCGACGGCGCGCGTCACCGTACGTGCGAACATCAACCGCCTGGTCGGTGGCGCGGGGGAGGAGACGATCCTCGCGCGGGTCGGCGAGGGGATCGTGTCGACCATCGGGTCGGCCGAGTCGCACAAGAAGGTGCTCGAGAACCCCGACAACATCTCGAAGACCGTGCTGGCGAAGGGTCTCGACAGTGGCACCGCATACGAGATCCTGTCGATCGACATCGCCGATGTGGACGTCGGCAAGAACATCGGCGCCGAGCTCCAGACGGATCAGGCCGAGGCGGACAAGCGGATCGCCCAGGCGAAGGCCGAGGAGCGCCGCGCCATGGCCGTCGCGGCCGAGCAGGAGAACCGATCGACGGTCGAGCAGATGCGGGCCGAGCTCGTACGGTCCGAGGCCGAGGTGCCGAAGGCGATCGCCGAGGCGTTCCGCTCGGGCAATCTCGGGATCATGGATTACATGAGGTACCGTAACATCCAGAGCGACACGGAGATGCGACGAGCGATCGCCGCGCCGGAGGACCAGGGGAGGCAGCAGTCGACGGACGAAGAGTAGGGGGTGGCCGGCTGCGGGCCGTGCAGCGGGAGCGCCTGAATGGGTGAGGGATTCGAGATCCTCGTATGGCTCGCCGTCATGGCGTTCATCGGGCTCCGTGGCGCGATGCAGAAGAACCGCGCCGAGCAGAAGAAGCGCGAGGAGGCCGAGCGGCGCGAGTCGCGGGACCGCGCGGTTCAGGCGCTCGGCGAGGCGGACGCCGGATCACCCGACGGCAGGCGCGGGATCCTCGGCCGCTTCACCGACTTCGCCGCCGAGCTCGAGCGGCAGATGCAGGAGGCCCAGACCGAGCAACGCGCACGCGCCGAGGCCGAGATGCGGGCCCGCGAGGAGATGGCGCGACGGGGGCCGCGTGGACCGGACGACATCACGCGGGCCCGGCCGACCGTGGTCGTCCCCGGGCGGCGGGTCTACCCGCGGTCGGTCGAGAGCATCGAGAGCGCGGAAGAAGAGCATGCCTCGCACTGGGACGACTGGGAGTCGGCGCCCGAGAGCCATCGGCTCCACCCGGACGAGACGGCGGGCCAGGGCGCGCGGCTGGCCGCCGCATCGCGGGTGCCGCGTCCGGCCACGAAGCTGCGCCGCGGCTCGGTCAGAGGGCGCGAGCCGCGCGGCGATGGGCTGTCGAAGCTCGATCGTTTCGACGCGCTCAAGCGGGCGGTGATCCTCGCCGACGTCCTGGGGCCGCCTCCCGGGCTCGACGGCATCACACCGGCCGAGCGCCGACTCGACGAACAGGTCTGAGCGGCCGAACCGGGTCTCTTCCGACCCTCTACCGGTCGTCCTTGAACGGCGACTTCGGTTTCGCCGGCGGTGTATAGTCGCTGAACAGGCTGTCGCCCCCGCCTCCGACCTGCCCGTCGTCGTCGCGGAACGGGGACGGCGCCCCACCCCGACGCTCCTGCGGCTCCGCATCTCCCATGATCGCGCACAGCTCCTGCTCGCTCAGCTCGAACGGATCGGTCGCCCAGTGCGGGGGCTCGGCCCGTCGCGGCCTCGACGGGTTGCCGCGCTCGGGCCGGAACTCCCAGTCGCCCCGCCCCCGGACGCGAACTTCCCAACGCTGCCCCGAGCGATCCACGAAACGCCTGTGACTCACTGTCTGGCTCCTTTCGGCACCGGCTCCGGCCGACGCGGGCCGATCAGCCCTTCCGGATGAGGATCGCTGTCCCGACGATGGAGATGACGGCGAAGGCGAACCACTGGATTGCGTACGAGAGGTGACTCCCCATCCCGGGCGCCGCCTCTGCCGGCTGCCTGAGCGCGGCGGCACCGTCGCTTCCCGAATCGAGTCGGATGACGTAGGGCAGCACCGGGTAGGGGAGGCGCCCGGCGATCAGCTCGACGTCCGCGCCCGCCAGGGCGAGGTGCTCGCGGCCACCCGACTCGACCGTGAGCGGCTGGCCCGCACGTCCGGTCGCCGGCGGCACCGCCACGCCCGACACGCGGACCTGCGTCGTGTCGGACCAGTCCGCCGGCCATCCGGTCGTGAGGTCGGCGCGGAGGGCGTCCGACGCGGGCAGCCATCCCCGGATGACGAGGACGGCCTCGTCGCCGACGTCGAGCGGAGTGAGCACCTCGACGCCCGGTCGGCCCTCGAGCGAGCGACCGCGCAGCACGATCTCCCGCTCGCGGTCGTATTGGCCGCGCACCGTCACGCGTCGCCAGACCACCCCGGTCGTGTCGCGCGGGACGCCCTCGGCCGTCAAGTCGAGCTCGGGCGCCGCCGCGCGCGCGGCGCGGGCCTCGTTGACGGCGGCCCGCTCGGCCCGACGCGAGAGCTGCCAGAATCCGAGCCGCACGAAGAGCGCCGCGAGCGCGGCGGCCACGATCATAAGGACGACGTTCCGGCGGGTGGGGTTCATGGCGTGAAGGTAGTCGTTCCGGCGCGGCGGGGCCTCGACCGGGTGCGGCGCCGGTCCGCTATGGTGAACGACGGACCGGGCTCGACGGCGGCGGACCGACGGCCCTCGACCGCGGCGGACGGACGCGCCATGTTGGCGCGGGCCCCCGCCGACATGGCTGGAGAAAGAACGAACCGATGATCTTTCGCAGTCCCCACCCGGACATCACGGTTCCGGAGATGTCGTTCAGCGAGTACGTCCTGGCCGGCGCCGACGCGCGTGCCGACAAGCCCGCCATCGTCGACGGCGCCGATGGCCGGACTCTGACCTACGGCGAGCTGCGGACGCAGGCGCAGGCGACGGCCCTCGGTCTGATCGCTCGGGGGATCGAGCCGGATGACGTGGTGGCGATCTGTAGCCCGAACGTCCCCGAGTACGCGGTCGCCTTCCACGGCATCGCGATGGCGGGGGCGTGCAGCACGACGCTCAACCCGCTCCAGACGGTCGACGAGCTCGTGCACCAGATCTCCGATTCGGGGGCGCGGCTGTTCATCACGATTCCGCCCATGATCGAGAAGGCCCGGGCCGTCGCGGCCGCGACCGACGTCGAGGAGGTCATCGTGTTCGGCGAGACGGACGCCGGGGACGAGGACGCGGCGACACCCTTCACCGAGCTGGCGGCGAGCGGCTTGCGGGCCCGGCAGATCGCCGCGGCGGGTGGCGGGCACGACCCGTTGGAAGCGCTGCCGAAACATGTCGGGGACCCCGCGGAGCGTCTCGTGACCCTCCCGTATTCCAGCGGCACGACGGGGCGCCCGAAGGGGGTGATGCTCACACACCGCAACCTGGTCGCGAACATCGAGCAGATGCTGAACACGGATCCCGTCGCGGGGGACGATGTCGTGATCGCGGTGCTGCCGTTCTTCCACATCTACGGGATGGTCGTCGTCATGAGCGCGTGTCTCCGCGCCGGAGCCACGCTCGTTACCCTGCCGCGGTTCGACCTCGAGCAGTTCCTCGCGACGATCCAGGAGCATTCGGTGACGCGGGCCTATCTCGTGCCACCGATCATCCTCGCGCTCGCCAAACACCCGCTCATCGATGCGTACGACCTGTCTTCGCTCAGCTACGTGATGTCGGGCGCCGCCCCGCTCGGGGAGGAGGTCGCGCTCGCCTGCCAATCGCGCATCGGGGTTCGGATCGCCCAGGGGTACGGGCTGACCGAGGCATCCCCGGTGACGCATTGCCGGCCGAGCACCGATCAGGGGAGCGGGCGGATCGCGACGGTCGGCCCCTCGATCCCGAATACCGAGGTCTGCATCGTCGATCTGACGACGGGCGAAGCCCTCGGGCCTGGCCGGGAGGGGGAAGTGTGGATCCGCGGGCCACAGATCATGAAGGGGTATCTGAACAACCCCGAGGCGACCGCGGCCACGGTCGACGACGACGGCTGGTTGCACACCGGCGACGTCGGCGTCGTCGACGAGGACGGCTTTCTGTCGGTCGTCGACCGGGCGAAAGAGCTGATCAAGTACAAGGGCTACCAGGTGCCGCCGGCCGAGCTCGAGGACATACTGCTCGGCCACCCGGCGATCTCGGACGCCGCGGTGATCCCGAGCCCCGACGAGGAGGCCGGGGAGGTCCCCAAGGCGTTCCTGGTCGCGGCGGAGCCCGTCGGGGCCGACGAGGTCATGGCGTTCGTCGCCGAGCGGGTCGCTCCGTACAAGAAGATCCGGCTGGTGGAGTTCGTCGACGAGATTCCCAAGTCGCCGTCGGGGAAGATCCTGCGACGTCTGCTGGTAGCGCGAGAGCGCGGAGAATGAGCGAGTCGCTCCAGCAAGAGTACGCCCCCGACTCGATCTGCTGGGGGTGCGGCCCGGCGAACCCCGAGGGTCTCCACGTCGAGAGCTATCCGGATGGGGACGAGGTCGTCGCGACCTGGATGCCGGGGCCAAACCACGCCGCCTTCCCGGGGGTCCTCAACGGGGGGATCATCGGGACTCTGCTCGACTGTCACTCGAACTGGGCGGCCGTGCACGCGGTCATGCGGGCGCGCGGGCTCCACGAGCCGGCCGTGACCGTGACCGCGAACTACACGATCAGGCTGCGGAAGCCGACGCCGACCGACCGGCCCATCGAGCTGAGGGCCGGGGCGGTCGACATCGACGGCGACCGGGTCACGGTCGAGGGCGAGCTGCGCTCGGGCGACGAGGTGACCGCCACGTGCTCGGGGCTGTTCGTCGTCGTCGGAGAGGGACACCCCGCGCACGACAGCTGGTAGCGCGGGGCGTCGCGGCCCGCAGCTAGGGCGTCGCCACGCCCGGCACCCCCTCGGGCTCGTCGTCCCACCACCACAGCGGGCCGAACGCGCGCTGACGCGGGTACACCTCGTCGAGCGTGTCCCCGTCGTACAGCCGACCGTTCATCATGACCTGACGGATCGAGTTCGTGTTCCGGATGTCGTCGAGCGGGTTCCCCTCGAGGACCACCAGATCGGCGAGCTTGCCCGCCTCGATCGTCCCGATGTCCTGGTCGAGCCCGATCGCCTCGGCCCCGAAGATCGTCGCGACCCGTAGCGCGTCGTGCTCGTCGAGCCCGCCCGACTGCATGGCCCACAGCTCCCAGTGGTACCCGAGCCCCTGGAGCTGACCGTGGCTGCCCACGCCGGCCTTGCCACCGGCCTCGACGAGGGCCTTCACGAACTCGGCGTGACGGGCGAACACGTGCTGGTCGTTCCGGAACCACTGGCCACGCCGCAGCGTCCGCGAGTCGACCTGATCGTGCGGCACGAAGCGGCGGAGCTTCGCGTCGTCGTGCGGGTTCTCACGGCTGTAGAACCAGTTCTCGGCCCACGGGCCGCCGTATGACACCAGGAGCGTCGGCGTGTACACGCGACCCGTCTCGACAAAGAGCTGCACGTAATCGTCGTAGACCGGGAAGATCGGGATCGAATGTTCGAGCCCGGGATACCCGTCGATCGTTTCGGTGAGGTTCTGCTTGATGTTGAGCGAGCCCTCGGTGGTCGGCATCAGCTCGAGCTCGCGCGCCGCCATGATGATGTACTGACGCGCCTGTCGCGCCCCGGCCACGTACATCTTGATGGTCTTCGTGTCGAAGTAGTCGGAGTACCGCGACAGCAGGTCGCGCGCATCGTCGAGGCTCGAGACCCCGTCCTGCCAGAAGACCCCCGGACCGGTCGAGTAGATGCGCGGCCCCAGCACCGCGCCTGTCCGCACCATGTCCGAATAGGAGAGGACCTCGGTGTTCCCCGTCTGCGGGTCGCGTGTCGTCGTGACGCCGTAGGCGAGGTTTGCGAGGTACGGCCATACGTCGGTCCGGTGGATTCCGTCGCGCGCACGCAGGTGGGCGTGCGCGTCCACGAAGCCGGGCACGATCGTCGTGCCGGACACGTCGATCACCGTCGCGTCGCCGGGCGCGTCGACCTGGCCCGACGGGCCGACGGCCGCGATCCGGTTGTCGGCGATCACGATGTCGGCGTTCTCGATCACCTCGTCGCCCACCATCGTGATGACGCGAGCCCCGCGCAGGATCGCCGACCCCTCGGGGATGTCCCTCGGGGCCTCGATCGTGATCCGGTACTCGGCGGGCCGGTATCCGTCGTCGTCGTCCTCCTCCTCCTCCCCCTCGTCCTCCTCCACGGGCTCGCCCCCGGCCTCCTCCTCGCCCTCGGCCTCTTCGGCCCGCGCGGCAGCCACGCTGTCCTCGAACGCCTGGGCCGCGTCGAGGTCGTACACGAAGTGTGCGTTCCCGAGAGACCAGTGGACGGTCCGCCCGTCGGCGCCCCACGAGGCGAACTCGCCGCCGATATCGGTCAGCCGCCGCGCCGGGAACGACGCGTTGTCGGGGTTCGAGACGTTGATCGTCGGCGCCGTCCCGATCTGAGGCACCGTGACCGTGTAGAGGTGTCGCTGCACCTCGGCGAGGGCCTGATCGCCGCGGGGGGCCATCTTCAGGCTCGAGGGGCTGAGCCCCTGGCTCGACCCGGTCGGCGTCGGACCGCGCACCCTCACGTGCTCCTTCTCGTCGGTGCCGTCCCAGCGGATCGAGACGAGCGCGTCGGGGGAGCGGTGGAGCCAGATGCGGTCGGACGCCTCAACGAAGTGAGGGCCGGAGCGTCCGTCGGTCGGGGCGATCAGGGTCGCGGCGCTGCCGTTCTGCCCGGTCGGGTTCGCGGGCACCCACACGATCTCGTTGGCGGGCGGTCCGCTCGCGCCCTGCGACTCGAAGGTCGACGCGAAGCCCCGCATCGCGACGATCCGGCCGTTCGGTGCCCACGCCGGCGTGAAGTAGGTGGCCGCATCGCTCGTCAGCCGCACCGGCGTGCCACCCGCGGCAGCGACGCGGTACAGGTGGCCCGCCTCGCCGTCCCACGTGGCGTACGCGATCGACTGGCCGTCCGGCGACCAGGTCGGGTAGTGCTCGGACATGTCGGCGTCGGTGAGTCGCCGCGGGTTCGAGCCGTCGGAGCCCGATACCCACAGCCGATCGAGCGCGGTGAAGGCGAGCCGCGTCCCGTCGGGCGACGGAACCGCATCGCGGATCTGCCGGGCCGTGAACGTCGGAGTGTCCTCGATCGGGTAGTCGAAGTCGACGCGCGGCGCGAGGTCGAGATCGAACCGAACCCGGAAGGGGATCTCCTCGGCCGGCCCGCCCACGATCGGCAGCTTCCAGATCTTCCCGCCGTACGACGCGACGAGGAATCGGGAATCCGGAGTGAACGACATGCCGGGCAGGACGTCGAGCGTCGCGCGCGACTCCTGGTCGTCGTGCTGCACCGGGTAGGCGAGCCACCGCTCGGCCCCGCTCCCGAGGTCGCGGACGATCAGCCCGGTCTGGTCGTCGTGCCGCGTGCCGAACACGAGCCACCGCCCATCGGGCGAGAGCGTGGGACGGATGGCCGAGCCGTATCTGGACGACCGCGTGTACCGCTCGCCCGTATCGCGGTCGTACGCCTCGAGCTGGTACTGGGGGAATTGCGCGTTGTACGTCCAGTCGCCGTTCCTGCGCGAGTACCAGATGTAGCGTCCGTCAGGCGATACCGCGGCGCCGATCGTCTTGAGGCTCTCGGGCTCGTCGATGAGCTGGGCGCCCGTGCCGCCGTCGACGTGGAAGAGTCTGAGGCGCGGCAGGTCGGATCCCCTGAAGTCGCCGATGGACGCCACGATGTAGTCGCCATCGGGCGTCCACTCGGGCGACTCGGCCCGGTTCGCCGAGCCCCGCGAGATCCGGGTCGTGTCGGAGCCGTCGAGCGACATGACCCAGATGTTCTGACCGCCGTCGCGGTCCGACGTGAAGACGATCCGCGAGCCGTCCGGGGAGAACCGCGGCTGGGCATCGAACGCCATCCCCGAAGTGAGCTGCGTCGCGTCGCCGCCCTCGATCGGCATTGTGAAGAGATCGCCGAGGTAGTCGAAGGCGATCGTCCGACCGTCGGGGCTCACGTCGAGCGATATCCAGCTCCCCGACGTCATGTCGAGCGCGAGGGTGCGGTCGGGCTCGAGCGGCAGGTCTGCCTCGTCGTCGCCCTCCTGCGCCGCGAGCGGGAGCGCCGCCAGCGCGAGGAGGGGGACCGCCAGCCGCAGGCCTCCGGCGAGGTCGGATCGGAGCACGGGTCGAATGGACGGTAGGTTCGGATTCGGCATGCGCATACCTGAGGCGTTCAGACGGCTTGTCGTCCCCAACGCGCGGGCGCACGGGTCGCGCCGGCGAGGTGACAGCGGTGGGTCATCAGACCACACTATCCGTACAGTGTCAATGAACATCGTCGACCCACATCTCGTCGAAAGAAGCTTCGCAACGATGAGTACTCCAGGATTCCACCACGTCACGATGGTGAGCTCGAGCGCCGCCCGAACCGTGTCCTTCTACCGCGATCTGCTCGGGATCCCGCTCGTGAAGCGCACGGTCAACTTCGACGACCCGTCGGCCTACCACCTCTACTTCGGAGTGGACGGCGGCCGGCCGGGGACGCTGCTCACCTTCTTCGAATGGAAGGACCTGCCACGGGGCGCGTTCGGGATCGGAGGGATCCACCATGTGGCGCTCTCCGTCGCGGACAGGGAGGGCCAGCTGCGCTGGAAGCGCCGGCTCGTCGACGCCGGGGTATCGGTCACCGGTCCCTACGACCGGGGGTACTTCCACAGCATCTATTTTACCGACCCGGATGGCCAGATCCTCGAGATCGCGACCGAGGGCCCCGGGTACGACTTCGATGAGCCGGCCGATGCGCTCGGCGAGACGGTGATCACGCCCGCCGCCGAGCGTCTGCGCGGCAACCGCGACGAGCGCGCCGTCGGCGAGCTGATCCACCCCGATCCCGTGCCCGAAATCGACGCGGGGATGGCCATCGACGGGATCCACCACGTCTCCGGTGTCACCGACGATGTGCGCCGCGCCGACGACCTGTACGGCGGCGCGCTCGGCCTCGAGATCGTGAAGAAGACGGTGAACCAGGACGACGGCGAGACGCCCCACTGGTTCTGGGCCGACTACGACGGCGAACACGCGCCGGCTCCCGGCAGCTCGATGACGCTCTTCGAGTGGGGCCCCGCCGGTCGGCGCGCGCGTCCCGGCACCGGGCAAACCCATCACATCGCGTTTCGCGCACGCGACGACGAGGCGCAGACCCGCGTGCGCGAGCGTCTGGTCGAGGCCGGGTTCCGGCCCACGGCCGTGATCGATCGCACGTACTTCAGGAGCATCTACTTCGAGGCGCCCGACGGTCAGCTCTGCGAGGTGGCGACCGACGGACCCGGCTTCACGATCGATGAGGACCCCGACCGCCTCGGCGAGCGGCTCTGTCTGCCGCCGTGGCTCGAAGAGCAGCGCGACGTCATCGAGACGCGTCTGGGCCCGCTGCCGGTCGCGGCCGGGGCCGTCGTCCCGTGACGTCGCCGGTCGAGGATCCGCACGCCGGGGCGCGGGTCCTTACGAGGGGAGTCGCGGCCGAGGACGCGACCCTCGGGCTCATCTTGCTGCATGGCAGAGGGGCGCCGGCCTCCGACATCCTCCACCTGGGCGAGCTGATCGCGCCCCCCGGGAGCTACGTGGTCGGGCCCCAGGCGGTGGGGCACGCGTGGTACCCGGCCGGCTTCATGGCGCCGCTCGAGGCCAACCGGCCGTGGCTCGACTCGGCGCTCTCGCTGGTCGAGCGTCTCGTCGTGGAGCTGGAGGGCGATGGCCTCGACCGCTCGCGGATCGCGCTCGGCGGCTTCTCGCAGGGGGCGTGTCTCGCGCTCGAGTTCGCCGCCCGACGGACGGGCCGCTGGGCGGCCGTCATCGCCTACAGCGGCGGTCTCATCGGCCCCCCGGGGACCGCTCTCGTCAAGGGTGGCTCGCTGGCGGGCACGCCCGTACTTATGGGCTGTAGCGACATGGATCCCCATATCCCGCTCGAGCGCGTGCACGATACGGCGACGGCTCTCGAGGAGATGGAAGCGCGGGTCGACGAGCGCATCTACCCGGGGATGGGACACACGGTGAACGACGATGAGGTGGCGGCCGGCCGCGAGCTGCTGGCCTCCGCCGCGACGGCGACGACCCGGGAATAGCCGGTCGGGATGGGGGGTAGATGAGCCGTATCACGGTGCTGGGGCTGGCCGGGAGCCTGCGCGAGGGGTCGTTCAACCGCGCGCTGCTCAGGGCGGCGATCGAGCTGGCCGATGAGCGCATCGAGGCGGAGGTGTTCGATCTTCGGGACATGCCGTTCTACAACCGCGACGTCGAGGATCGGGGCGACCCCGAGCCGGTCACGGCGCTCAAGGAGGCGGTCCGGTCGGCCGACCTCGTGGTGATCGCCACACCGGAGTACAACCAGAGCCTGCCGGCCGTGACCAAGAACGCGGTCGACTGGGCGTCGCGGCCCCCGAAGCCGCAGGCGTGGGACGGCAAGCCCGTCGCCATCCTCGGCACGTCGCCGGGACGGCTCGGGACGGTCAGCTCTCAACGGACCCTGCGCGAGACGCTCTCGGCGGTGAACGCCTATGTGATGCCACGTCCGAGGTTCATCCTCGGAGGCGCCGCCGAGGTGTTCGAGGACGGTCGTCTCGTCGACGAGAGCACCCGCGAACGGCTGCGGAGCTTCATGTCTGCGGCGGCCGACTGGGCGGAACGCTTCATGGAGGACCGCACGTGATCGACGCCGTCGTGTTCGAGCCGCTCGCCGACGACGTGGAGGTGCCGACCCGCTCGACGCGGCAGTCGGCCGGATACGACGTCCGGGCCCACCTGACCCGTGGCGCCGTCACGGTCCACCGCGCCGGAGCCGGCGAGGCGGCGTCGGAGAGACCGGAGACCGGCCCGAGCGGGCCGCGTCTCACGCTCGGGCCGGGCGACCGCGCGCTGGTGCCGACCGGGTTCCGCGCGCGTCTGCCCGACGGGTACGAGGCGCAGATCCGCATGCGGTCGTCGCTGGCGTGGAAGCGGGGGCTGATCGTCCCCAACGCCCCGGGGACCGTGGACGCGGACTATCCCGACGAGTGGTTCGTGCTGGTACTGAATGCCTCGTCCGTCTCCGTAAGCATCGAGCACGGTGAGCGAATCGCGCAGATCGTGCTCAACCGGTACGAGGTCGTACCCTGGCGGGAAGGCGCGGTCGGAGTGTCGACCGATCGGGTGGGCGGGCTCGGCAGCACCGGCGCCACGTGAGCGAGCACCTGCCCGACACGCGGCGGTACGGCGATCGGGAGATCGCGAAGATCCTCAAGCGCGCCGCCCGGATGCAGCGGAGAACGCCGGCCCGTCCCGATCCCTCCGGGCTCACCCTCGCGGAGCTCGAGGAGATCGCGATCGAGGCCGGGATCGACCCCGAGAACCTCCGGATCGCCGCCGCCGAGGTGTCGAGCGGGTCGGACGACAGCCTCGAGACGAAGCTCCTGGGCGCCCCGCTCAGCCTGCGGTTCGAGCGCAGCATCGACGGCGAGCTGCCGACGCGGCTGTTCGGGAACCTCGTCCCCCTCCTCCAGACCGAGTCGGGGATGACGGGCCAGGCCAGCACGGTCGGGAACACCCTCACCTGGGCCTCGACGGCGACCGGCAACCACGTGCGCAGCCTCAACGTGCTCGTCATCGCCGAGGCCGGGCAGACGCGGATCCAGCTGGAAGAACGATCCACGCAGGCCGCGGTCGGGTTCCACGTCGGGTTCTCGAGCGGCGGGCTCGGGTTCGCGCTGCCGGCGGGTCTCGGGATCGGCGCGACGGTGGGTGTCGCCGCAGGGCTCGGCGTCGGGGTGGGGATCGGCGGGCTCTTCTACTATATCGGTCGGACCCTGTACCGGGTCACGACGGAGCGCCGGCGGCGGAAGCTCGAGACGCTGTTCGACAAGCTGGCCGAGCGCATCGAGTCGCTGATCGCCCACCACGCGCTCGAGACGGGTGAGGACGCCGCGCGACTCGTGCCCGGAGAGCCCGGCGGTCGGGCCGGTCAGTAGACGATTCGATCGATCCCGAGTGACACCGGGGCGTCGGGCATCGGGCCCGACATCCATACGGGCCACCATGCGTTCGACATGATGTACATTGGATCCTGCGGGACGCCTGTCGTGAACGTCTGCATCGGGACGCCGTCGACGAAGAACGCGACGCGGCCCGGAGCCCACTCGATACGATAGTCGTGGTAGGCGGCCGTCGGGTCGAAGGGAAGGGTCGTCTGAACGTGGTTCGTCTGCTTGCCCTGCACCCACGTCGTGAACATGACCGTTTGCGACCCGTCGTTGAAGATCTCGATGTCGATCTCGTCGTTGCGCTTGCGAACGCCCTCGTAGAAGAAGAGCGCCGAGATCGACCCGGGCGCGTCAGGCGTGCGGATGCGAGCCTCGACGTGACGATACGCGTGACGCTCGGCGGAGATGATCTCCGCCCCGTCGTACGCGCCGGCCGGCAGCGTGAGAAGAAGCCCGATGGGCCCCTGGCTCACGTTCGATGCGTCGAGCCAGCCCTTGCCGAGCCCGTGGGACTCGGCGATCCACGCCGCGCCGTCCCACGGCTCGAGCTCGTCGACGACCGGTGGCGCCGGCTCGCCATCGCCTCCGTCCCCGCCGCCTCCGTTGCCGTTTCCCCTGCCGTTGCCGTTTCCGCCGCGAGCGGCGAGCACGCCGGGGTCCTCGGACGGGGCGGATGGGGACTCGGCGCAGGCCGCGGCGGTCAGAAGGGCGCCGAGAAGTAGCGCCGTGGATCGGTTCGGGAGCATGTGCGTCTCCGCGTGGCTTCGAGTCGGCTGGGGAGACTCCCGACCCGACGCCCCGACACGCTCCCCGCGGCGACGCTCGCGTCGCTGCCTTGAAGATGGGGACGCGAGTAGCTTGCTCGACAGGGGTGGGCGTGACCCGGCGTCGTCGGGCGTCGTCATGAAGACAGGGGTCGGCCCATCTTCGCCGCTCCCTCCACCCGAGCGATGTGAGGCGCCGGTGCGAAGAACGATCATGCTGGGACTGCTCGCGGCGACGACAGCCGCGTGCTCCACCATGAGAGTCGGCAGCGACTACGATCGCGACGCGTCGTTCGACCGCGTCGTCACGTACGACTGGATCGGGCCCGGCGAGGCGGATGAGGAGACCGCCGCGGCCGTCAACCGGATCAACCCGTTCATCGACCGGCGGCTCCGCCGCGCGGTCGACGACGAGCTCGGTGCGCGAGGGCTGGAGCGCGTCACCGAGGGACCCGTCGACCTGCTCGTCGCCATCGACGTGCTCGACGTGGACCGGATCGGTGAGGTGCCGCGGGGCGGGAGCAACGTGCCCGTGTACGTCGGTTTCGCCTTCGGATACAACCCCGGCTACTGGTACAGCCCGTGGGGCTGGGGCTACCCCTACGGGTACGGCTACGGGTACCGCGGCTGGGGATACGGCGGCTGGGGCTCCCCGTACTGGGGGTGGGGCTGGGGCGGCCCCGCCGTCGGCGTGAGCGTCGGGTGGGGGCGGGGGCCGTACTTCGGGTACGCGGCCCCGTACGGTGCGTACGGCTACCACAGCTATGGCGGGTTCCGCTCGCGCGACCTGGCCCTTCCTCCCGGCAGCTTCATCATCGACCTGATCGATGGCGAATCGGGGGAGCTGGTGTGGCGCGGGTGGGCCGAGGGAGCGCTCCTCTACGCCCCCGACGCGCCCGGGCTCCCCGAGTTCATCGCGTCGACGGTCCACCGCATGATGGAGGATCTCCCCATCCAGGGCGGTGCGACGGGGGGTGCCCGGAGCGACTGACGGCTCGCGTCGAGCGTCCCCGACCGGCGCCGAGGCGCGCGGTCAGCGGTCCTCGCGACCCTCCGGGACGCCGTACGGATAGAGCTTCGACAGATCCACGTTCTCGTAGGGAAGCGCATCCAGAAAGGTCGTGCCCACGAACGGCTCGGGCGCCTCCACGACGAGAATGGTCCGCGCGTACCCGGTCTCGTCGAACCCCCGCCTGAAGTGTGCCCGCGACTTGACGACGAACACGTCGAAATCGTCGGGCTCGATCGGCCCGAACCTCACCGCTTCGGGGAAGATGACCTGCTCGTACGTCGGGACGAGGATCACCACGTTGCCGTCGCCCCACTCGACGGCCGCGACGGTCTCGTACCCGAGCCCCTCCCCGACGTAGGCGAGACGTCCCTCGATGGGATACGGCGTCCCGCCCGACGGCGTGAACCCGCCGATCGCGCCGGCGAAGGGGTCGCCGGCCGCCGCGCCCGACCCGACGAGCGTCTCGAGGGTCTCGGGGCTCGTGATCGTCGCGTACAGGACGCGCGACACCCCGGCGGCCTCGAAGGCGCGCAGGATGTGGGTCGCATCGCCCGGTCGGTCGGAGTAGTCGCCCACGGCCACGGGGGTCTCCCCGGCCGCGACGGCCCGCGCGACGATCCCGGCGGCTTCGGCCGGCAGCGGGTAGACGCCCGACGCGAACTCCTCGCGCACGCGCCACATGTAGTCGCTCATGTCGTCCGCGATGTGATCGGCGAGCGCCTGATCTCCGTTCGTCATGACGTGGACCGTGGCGCCGACGTCCGGTACGTCCGACCACGGGTACCCGAAGAACACGCTCACGTACGCGTCGTCCTCCCGGGCCTCCCAGCGTCGAGCCCGCTCCATGATCGAGGCGGGCGCCCCGGCGCCGGTCCACTGAAAGACCGTCGGCGTGATGATCCCTGGCTTCCGGGTCGCCGTCGTCGGCGTGTACTCCCCGCGCACCGTGAGACGCAGCGCGCGGGCCGCCCGCTCGCCCTGGATGTAGTCGTCGTAGTGGGGGAAGCGCTTGGTGACGAACGCGAAATTCGCCCACCGCAGGAATTCCTCGTCCTCGTTGCCGTGAAGGTCGAAGGTGCCCGCGATCGGGACGTCGGGGCCGACGACCTCCCGCACCCGACGTGCGATCTCGGCCTCGGGCCGCGGGATGTTTCGTACGGCCATCGCGCCGTGGAGCGACAGGTAGACGGCGTCGACCGGCATCGCCGCCTCGAGCTCCTCGATCTGCCGGCCGAGGAAATGGTCGAACGTCTCCTGCGCATTCCATGGTCGGGACGAGCCCCCGAAGACGCCGATCGGCGATGTGAGAGGGACGAGCTCGACGTCCCCGAACTCACGGGCCCGCTTCGTGAACCCGCTGACGTACCGGTCCGCCGATAGAAGGGACTCGCCGGACAGGGGCTCGCTAAACTGTTCCCAGTCAGCGACTTGCGTGTCGTCACCTGGACAGAACGTGCAGGTTTCGTGGGAGAACATCAGGACGGCGATCCGGATCTCGCCACCGGTCTCCGGCGCGGGGCCGCCGCACCCGGCCACGAGCGCGACGAGGGGCAGCAGGAGAAGGAGGGGTCGGGGGCGGCGCGGCCGGGTGAGCCTGGACATGGAGCGCTCCATCCTGAGGTGGATCCGTCTGCTAATGAATCAGGTCGGGACCCGGGGGCTCGGGCCCCAGCCCGCCGAGAAGGCTCACCTTGATGAGCCGCAGCTCGGCGTCATCGATGATCCCGTTGTCGCGGAGCCAGGCAAGCCTCGTCAACGCGTCGAGTACCGTCAGATCGGTTCGAGCCCCTCCGAACTTCGCCTCCAGATAGGTTCGTTTCCGACGCTGGAGCCGGTCGATGAACTCGTCGACCGCCTCGGCCGAGGGGCTCCGTCTCACGAAGGCGATCGACTGCGCGCCGACCGCATGGAGGATGACGAACTCCCGTCGCGAGGAGAGGAACGCGGCGCCGGCGAAGAAACCCACGAAGAGCCAGAAGAGGGCGGCCTCGACGTCGATCTCATCGGTGAACGGGGCGTACACCGCGAGAAAGACGCCGATCGCGCAGGCGATCACGGCCGTGTAGAAGGCGAAGCTCGAAGATGTGGACGTGGTGATACGCTGATCGCTGATCCTGTCGTATGGGACCTCGTACTCCCGGTGGTAGGTGATCGCCCCCACGTACACCGAGACGCCCTCGTCACCCAGCATGAACCTGTAGCGGGTGAGAAATGACCGCTGCCGGAAGTCGTGCGGATCGGCGGGCACGCGCGTCAGCCTCCGGACCGGTCGATGCGGTAGAGGACGACCCCCTGCACATCCAGCTCGTCCCTCTCGTAGACCAGCACCGCGTCGTCGGACACGTCGAGGAGGCGCGCCGGCCGCGGCAGGGAGACCCTCGCGAGCCACCGCCCATCGCGCCCGAACACGTCGAACCGCCGCACCCACGCCGAAAAGTCGTGGTTCCCGACCCACGCGTTTCCGCGAGAGTCGGTCTCGAGCCACGAGAACGCCGGCATCGGACCGCCGAAGTCGGCGAGCGCGTCGCGGAGCCGGCGCTCCCACGCCTCGGGGTCGCTGCCGGGATCGACCCGCTCGCGGTACCACGCCTCGTAGGCATCGCGGTCCGCGTCGGTCGCCTCCCCCGGAGGCGGTGTCCAGCGGGCGATCTGCGTGACGGCGCCGGCGGGATCGAGCCACCTCACTTCGGACCGGTCGGTGCGTCCGTATACGAACCCGGCGCTCGAGCCGGCGACGATCCCCCTCAGGTTGATCGGGTTTCTGTCGTCCGCATCGCCGAAACGCATCATCTCCACTGTCCCTACCGTGTCCATGACGACGAAGTCGGTCGTCGCGAGCAGCGGGTAGGCCCGCCAGCCGGGATCCGGCTGCTGTGTCAGCGCGAACGCGGACGGTCCCAGCAGAAACGTGCCGTCGGCCGTGCGGCTCACGGGCTCGTAGATCGCCTCGGCGACGAAGGCTTCGTAGCGCCGGTCGTACGCGAACGCGTCCTCCGTGAACACGCTCACGCGGGTGTTGCCGCTGTCGGTGATGAGCAGGGTGTCGCCGCCCAGCTCGAGCATCGTGCCGACGCGGCCGAACTCGCCGGGGCCCTCGCCGGCCTCGCCGAGCATGGTCGGCGGGCCGCCATCCAGCGGCAGCCGGACGACGAAGTTCGACCCGAAGTCCGCGACGATCACGGCGTCGTCCCGGATCACGCCGCGCCAGATCGTCCTGAACTCGACGCCGCCCTCGGTCCAACCGGCCCGGAAAAGCGGCTCCGGGTCGATCGTCCAGGGCGAGTCGCGCGTGTCGATCGCGTGGCTCTCGACGATGCGGATGCCGGCGCTGTCGGTCACCACGTCCGCCGAGTCGGCCGAGGACGTCCTGTCGCAGCCGGAGGCGCCGACGAGCGCGGCGAGCGCCAGCGGCACCGGGGCGATTCGGGCGACGGGTCTTGCGGGGTGCATAGCGGCTCCATTCGCGGCGGGGACCGACGCATCCCCTCGGCACTGAACGTCGGTCGCGACCACGTCTGGCGCGAGGGGCCGGCTGCCGCGACGATCAAACATCGCCCTCTCCCCAGCCGCCGCGAGACGACCATGAGATTCTTCCCATCCCCGCGCATCCCGGCCGTCGTGCTAGGCGCGCTCGTCGGCGCCCTTCCGATCACGGGCTGCGTCGACGCGGACGGTCCGACCGTGGTCGACGACGCGGCGCTCGCCGACGAGGCGTCCGGCGCGAACTGGCTCGCCTTCGGGCGCACGTACAGCGAGCAGCGTTTCAGCCCCCTGACACAGATCGACGACTCGAACGTTGGCTCTTTGAGCCCCGACTGGTTCGTCGAGCTGTACACCGACCGCGGGCTGACGTCGACACCGCTCGTCGCGGACGGGGTCATGTACTTCGTCGGCAGCATGAACGTGGTGCGCGCCGTGGACGCGACGAATGGCGAGCTGCTCTGGGAGTACGACCCGCAGGTGATGGAGCGGGCAGGGCGGCTTCGCGCGGGTTGGGACCACAGCCGCGGGATCGGGCTATGGAACGGGAAGGTCTACGTCGCCACCTGGGACGGTCGCCTGAACGCGATCGAAGCGGCCACCGGCGCCGAGCTGTGGAGCGTCATGACCGTCGATCCCGACCGAGCCCTCTACATCACCGGCGCTCCGAAGATCTTCAAGGGCAAGGTGCTCGTCGGGAACGGTGGGACCGAGAACGGACCGGCCCGCGGCTACGTGACCGCCTACGACGCCGAGACGGGCGAGCAGGCGTGGCGCTTCTTCATCGTCCCCGGCGACCCCGCCGACGGCTTCGAGAGCGACGCCATGCGGATGGCCGCGGAGACCTGGACCGGCGACTGGTGGCGGCACGGCGGGGGAGGGAACGCGTGGCACGGCTTCACCTACGACGCCGAGCTCGACCAGCTCTACATCGGGACGGGAAACGGGTCGCCGTGGAACCGGAAGATCCGGAGCCCCGACGGAGGCGACAACCTCTTCCTGTGCTCGATCGTCGCGCTCGACCCGGACACGGGCGAGTACCTGTGGCACTACCAGACCACGCCCGGCGAAACCTGGGACTTCAACTCGAACATGGACATCGTCCTCGCCGATCTCGAGATCGAGGGCCGGGACCGGCAGGTCATCCTGCACGCGCCGAAGAACGGCTTCTTCTATGTGATCGACCGGACGAACGGCGAGCTGATCTCGGCCGAGCCGTTCACCGAGGTGACGTGGGCGACGCACGTCGATCTCGAGACCGGACGGCCCGTCGAGGTCGCGGGCGCGCGCTACGAAGACGGGACGGAGATCGTCGCTCCGGGACCGGTCGGCGGGCACAACTGGCACGCGATGTCCTACAACCCCGGGACCGGTCTCGCCTACATCCCCACCATCCACGCCTCGTACCTGTACACCGAGGTGGGGATCGATCTCGCGACGTTCCAGTCCGTCGACTACGAGGGCGGGATGGGCGTGACGGCGATCCCGTCGCGCTGGACCCACCCGGCGGGTCACAGCGAGACGCTCCAGGCGTGGGACCCGGTGAGCGGCGAACAGGTGTGGGAGGTCCCGCTCGAGGGGCTCTACAACCCCGGGACCCTGACCACGGCCGGCAACCTCGTCTTCCAGGGACGCGTGGACGGGACGCTTCGAGCCTACCGCGCGGACACGGGCGAAGAGGTGTGGCGCACCGACCTGGGGCTCGGGATCTCGGCGCCCCCGATCACCTACTCGGTGGGCGGGAAGCAGTACGTCGCGCTTCTGGTTGGATGGGGCGGCGCGGTGGCCGGTGTCGGCGGGGCCATCGCCACGCAGCTCGGGTGGGCGTACGGTGCGCAGACGCGGATGCTCGTCGCCTTCACACTCGACGGCACGGCGGAGCTTCCGCCACCGATGGAGCCCGTCATCCCCGAACCGGTGGAGATGCAGTTCGAGGTCGACGCCGGGCTGGCCGCGACGGGGGAGCGGGTGTACGGCCTGTGTGCGCACTGTCACGGACCCCTGGCCGTGTCCGGCGGGATGGCCCCCGATCTGCGGGCTTCGCAGCTCGTCGCGTCGGCCGAATCGTTTGCGGGGGTCGTGCGAGACGGCAACCGCGCGGTCGGCGGGATGCCCGCGTACAGGGACTTCACGGATGACATGCTGCTCGCGCTCAGACACTACGTCAGACGTGAGGCGGAGGCGGCCCTGCCGCGATGATCCTCCGCTCCGCGATTCTGCGTTCTGGTGGATGGCGGTGACGCGAGGATTCGCGACATCGGATGATGAAGATGTCTGTCAGAGGTAACCGGTCGTTCGGCTGGGGAGTCGTACCGCTGTTCTCGCGAGAGCTGCGGCTGGCCCCGCCGACCCGTCCCGTCAGGACGGCCGCCTCGCGTTCGACCCACGCACGACGAACGCGGCGCGCCGTCGCACTCGGCGTCGCCGCTTCGGCCATGTTCCACGCCGGGCTTCTCCTTCTGTCGAGCCGCGTGGCGTTCTCCTCGGACGGGGCGCCCACCGCGCGTGCGCAACGTGCGCCCGCGCCGACCGACGCCATACAGGTCGTGAGCGTCGCGCCGCCATCGCGGCCCGCCGTCGAGCCGGACGCGTCGCCACCCTCCGAGAATGCCCGCCCGATCCCCTCGCTCTCGCCGCCCAGGCGGGCGGCGCGCGTGGCGTCGATCGCCGTCCTCGACCGGCAGGCGGTGGAGGGCCGGCCGCTCTCCGTCCCGTCCGGGCTCGGGCGCGGCGTCGTCGCCGTCGGAGGAAGCGGCACGGGCGCCGGTGCGGGAAGCGATGGCGCCCCGGACACCTACGTTCCGCCGCGGGCGCGAACCATCCTCGAGACCTGGCGTCCGCCGGCCTCCATCTACGGGCAGGAGGTCATGGCGCGCGTCTACACCGACGCGGCGGGCCGAAGCCTCGGTCAGGTCATCCTGGTGAACCCGACGCGCGACGCGCGGACGAACCGGTGGATCATGTCCCGGGTCCGCGACATGGAGTACTGGCCCGGCCTCCTGAACGGCGAGCCCACCGCCGCGTGGGCCGAGATCACCTTCGAGTTCTGCCGCCACGGGACGACCGCGGCGAGCCCCCCCAGCCCGGGGTTCGGCGTCGGCGTGCCGTGCATGGGCGACGCCCCTGCGCCTTCCGCCCCCGGAGGCCCGCCCGACGGCTAGGGTGGCCCGGCCCGCCACGCGACCTCGAGACCGACAACCTCACGCCTGACCCGACCTCACCCGATTCCGCGTGGTGAGGGGTGGAGGCATCGATGAATGCACGCAGGAAAGGATACCGCTCGTTTCGATGGGGGGCCGATCCCCTGTTCTCCAGGGGACTTCTTCTGGCTCCGCCCACGCTCCCGCGCCGCCCGGCCGGGGG
>JAWWCR010000021.1:0-40364 GCA_033720355.1 Gemmatimonadota bacterium | reverse complement strand
ATCCGGTGCCGGCGAGCAGCCGGCAGACATCGGGATCACCGCGAACGCGGCGACGAGCCCGCGCGAAGCGGGCGATCGGTGCGGACGAGGGCGTCGAGATCGCGGACGTGGATCCATGGCGCCCGCAACCTACGAAGCGAGCGCGAGACGTACGAGACGTCACCCCGGGGATCTCACGCACGTTGGGAAGATGAGCGCCGAGACCGAGGAGACACACGTGAGATCCGTCCACTTGATTCGAGCGACCGTGATCGCCTTCACCGCGATCGCGACGTCTGCATGCGGCCGCGACGACCCGGTCTCCCCATACATCCCGCCCGAGGAGGAGGAGCCGCCCATTGCGACGGATATGGTCTCAACGGAATCGGTCGCCCCGAGGGGCGGGCTCGACCGCGTATCTGCTTACGGCCCATCGCTGCCGGAGGGCCTCACGGCGCGGCCGATCCTGACGTTCGTCGATGCGGAGCCAACGCTCGCGGACAGGTACCCGGATGAGCTGGCACGTTTCGGACAAAGGCGAAGTGTCGGACTCGCCCTGCTTGTCGACGAGTTCGGTGAGGTGCGCGAGGCCGAGATCGTCTCGAGCAGCGGCGCGCTCGCCGTGGACCTGGCGGCTTCGGAGATCGCGCGGGCCAGGCGGTATTCGCCAGCCCGGCGGGGAGACGAGCCGGTTGCCGTGTGGCTGGAGGATGTCACGATCGGGTGGCCCCTGGTAGTGCTCGACGGTGTTCCGCGTCCAGACATGCCCCTCGTGAGCGTGGGCGTCCTCACGCATGAGATCGACCACGTCGAGATCATCAAGGGGAAGGCTTCGGCGTCCGTCTTCGGCGAGTGGGCCGACGGCGGGTCGATCTCGATCACGACGAAGCGGCGCTCCGCCAGCGGCGCGGCGCGCCGGCGCTAACGCGGCCCTTACAGTTCCCGGGCAGGTCGCGAACATCGTCGCGCTAGTGGGATATCCGCGCCCGCTCTAGCTTCGTGGGGCGGTTCGGAGTCCTCCAGGAGGCTGCGGAACAACCCCACGGTCGGCGGAACGGTGTCCTCGTCCCTCAACTTCAGGTTCCCCGAAGCGGCGCGCCTGCGCGGCGCAAACGGACGCGTGTGGCTGGGGGCCGCCCTCGTCGTGACCCTCTTTCTGGCCGTGTGGCTGGGACTCCAGGTCATCGACGCGGAGCGCTCGCACCGCCGCGCGACCGAGCGCGTGCTCGCCGACTACGCGGGGCTCGCGGCCGGGACGTTCGCGGCCGCCGCCGCCGAGGACCTCGACGACATGCTCCACGAGGTGCTCGACAACCGCAGCCGCCGCGACTGGCGCACCGAATCGCCCCGCTCGATGGCGCGCAACATGCTCGAGGCGGCGGACGACATCCGGTGTCGCTGCAAGGGTCTCCGCGAGCAGGCCGTCTACTTTCGGGTCGACTTCGCGACCGGCGAGAGCACGTCGTATCCCGGCGGACTCTCGACGGACCACCTCGCTGCGCTCGGGCGCCAGGTCGTCGCAGACTATGACCCCGGGATCCGCGAGCCGTACGGTCTCTCCGTCATCGACACGCCGATCGCGACACCCGGGCACCAGCCTGATCGGGATCGGATTCCCACGGCGATCGTGTACTCGATGGCCGAGGACACGAGCCGCGCGCACGGCTTCATCGCCGACTACGAGGCGCTCGGCGAGGTGTTCGGCGCCGTCTTCGCCCGTTCGGCGCTGCTCCCGTTCCCCGTGGCGGATTCGCTTCCGGGCGACTCGCTCGTGTTCGTAACCGTGACGGACCCCGCCGGCAACGCGGTGTTCGAGTCGCCGAGCCCGTACCCCACGGACTTCTCCGCCAGCGACACGCTGGGCCCCGAGTTCGCGTCGCTCGTGGTGCAGGCCTCGATCCGGCCGGACGCGGCCGGGCGTCTCGTCATCGGCGGTCTGCCGCGCTCGCGGCTCCCGCTGCTCGCCACGCTGCTCGCCCTCACGCTCGGCGTCGGCGTGGCCGCCCTCGTCCAGCTCCGCAAGGAGCATCAGCTCGCCCGCCTGCGCGAGGACTTCGTGTCGGGCGTATCGCACGAGTTCCGCACCCCGCTCACCCAGATCCGGATGTTCGCCGAGCTCCTCGAGGACGGAAAGCTCGGGTCCGAGGCCGAGCGGCGACGCTCGATACAGATCATCACCCGTGAGTCGCGTCGGCTGTCGCACCTGGTCGAGAACGTGCTCCGCTTCTCCGAGCTGCGGCGCAACGGGTCGGCGGCCGAGCCGATCGAGAGCGTCGACCTCCACGCGGCGGTCGAGGAAGTGGTGGCCGCGTTCCGTCCGCTGGCCGACGCCCGCCGCGCCTCGCTGAGCTCCGCGGTGGAGCCGGGCCAGTTGCTCGAGACCAGTCGAACGGGGATCCACCAGATCCTCACGAACCTCGTCGACAACGCCCTCAAGTACGGTCCGGAGGGGCAGCACGTGCGCATCGATGCCGAACGGACGGAAGGCGCAGTCCGCATGTCGGTCGAGGACGAGGGCGACGGCATCTCACCCGGAGATCGCGACCGGGTCTGGGAGCCCTACCGTCGTCTGGATCGCGATGTCGATGGCCTCGTCGAGGGAAGTGGACTCGGTCTCGCGGTCGTGGCGGACCTGGCGCGACGGCTTGGCGGGCGCGTGTGGGTGGAGGACGGACGCCGGTCGGGAGCGCGGTTCGTGGTCGAGCTGCCGCTGTCGGCCGCTCGCGTACCGGCCTCCTCGGGCTGACGCCATGGCGAAGATCCTGGTCGTCGAAGACAACGCCGACCTCGCGTTCGGGCTCCAGGCCACCCTGCGCTTCGAGGGCCACCACGTCGAGATAGCCGAGAACGGCGCCGACGGACTCGAGCGAGCGCTCGGCCGTGCGCCCGACCTCGTGATCCTCGACCTCATGCTGCCCGACCAGACGGGCTTCGAAGTGCTTCGCGCGCTGCGCGAATCAGGCAGCCGCGCGCGCGTCCTCATCCTGACGGCGCGCAGCCAGGAGGCGGATGTCGTGCTCGGTTTCGACAGCGGCGCCGACGATTACGTCACCAAGCCCTTCTCCACCCTCGAGCTGCTCGCCCGCGTTCGCGCGCTCTTGCGGCGCGACTCGCGCGGCGAGAGGGGGCGCTCGCCGCTGCGGTTCGGCGAGGTCGAGGTGGACTCGTCGAGCCGTTCGGTCCTCCGGGGCGGCGAGCAGGTCGATCTCACGCCCAAGGAGTACGACCTCCTGGAGGCACTGCTCGAGCGCGATGGCGCGGTCGCTTCGCGCGAAGAGCTGCTGCTGGAGGTGTGGGGTTACAAGAACGCCGACGTGGCCACGCGGACCGTCGACGTCCACGTCTCCGAGCTCAGGCGAAAGCTCGAGCCCGACCCGGGATCCCCCCGTCACATCCTCACCGTGCGGAAGGCCGGGTACCGGCTCGAGCGGTAGAGCGACCCGTCGCGCCGCGGCGCCGAACCGGCTTACGTCACTCTTACACAGCCCGTCACGGATCCTTACTCGACGCGCTTCATTCGGGTCCGACGGCCCGGTATCCTCCATCCCCGGCATCTCGATCCCGACCTTCTCGACGCGGACGATAGATGAGACGAAGCCTGTACGCATGCGCGGCGATCCTCGTCGCGACCCCCCTGTGCGCCTCGAAGGCGGGCGCCGTCCAGGTGCCCGACTCGGCGCAGGTCGCCGCCGATTCGGCGCTGGCAGCCGCGGGACAGGCGCTCTCGGTCTTTCTCGACTGCGAACGGCGGGTGTGCGATTTCGATCACTTCCGCCGCGAGGTCGGGTTCGTGAACTACGCGCGCGACCGCCAGGATGCCGAGGTGCACGTCCTCGTCACGACGCAGGAGACCGGGGGCGGCGGAGATGAGTACACGTTCGCGTTCATCGGTCTCGGAGATCTCGAGGGCCGGGGGGACACGCTGGTACACGTGTCGCGCCCCGATGATACCGACGCGGAGATTCGCGACGCCCTCGTCCAGACCTTCCGTCTCGGCCTCATCCCGTACGTGGCCCGGACGCCGACCGGCCGTCTCCTCGACATCCGCTACCTCGCGGAGCCGATCGCCGGGGCCCAGCAGGTGGGGGCGGACGAGGACCCGTGGGACCTCTGGTCGTTTCGCGCCCGGATCAGCGGCGAGTTCGAGGGAGAGGAGCGTCAGACCTCGACCTCGTACGACGCCTCGTTCTCGGCCAACCGCACGACCGAGGCGCTCAAGATCGATCTGGGGACCCGCGGCGAGTGGGAGAACGAGAGCTTCGAGCTCAACGACGGGAGCACGCTGACGTCGTTCACCCGCGAATGGGACGTGGATGGCCTCATCGTGTTCAGCATCGGAGACCACTGGTCCACCGGGGCCCTGACGTCCGTCACGGCCTCGACGCAGCTCAACCAGGACCTGGCTGTCCGCGCCGGTCCGGCGATCGAGTACAACATCTTCCCGTACGCCGAATCGACGAGGAAACAGCTCACTTTCCTCTACCAGATCGGGATGGCGTACTTCGATTACGAGCAGATCACGTTGTTCGACAAGACGATGGAGACGCGGCCCGAGAACAGCCTCGACATCGCCGCGTCGGTCAACCAGCCGTGGGGCGAGATCAGCGGGCGTCTCGAGGCCTCGGCCTTCCTCGACGACTGGTCGCAGCACCGCATCGACCTGTCCGGACGCGTCGAGGTCAGGATCTTCCGCGGGCTGTCGCTCGATGTGAGCGGAGGCATCGCCCGGGTGAAGGACCAGATCTATCTGTCCGCGGCCGGCGTCTCGGACGAGGACATCCTGCTCGAGCGCCGTCAGCTCGGCACCGACTTCGAGTACTCGTTCGACTTCGGTCTGAGCTTCAACTTCGGGTCGCGGTTCAACAACGTGGTGAACCCGCGGATGCGGCTGTTCGGGGGAGGGGGCGGCAACTTCTTCTGAGCCGGCGGCTACGGGCCCGGCTAGCGTATGAGCCGGACCGTGCGGACCAGCGGTGCGTTGCCGCCGGGGCGGCCGACCGCGCCGAACCCGCCGGTGCCCATCAGGCGGACGTAGACGTTCCACTGACCGGCCGGACCGCTCCCGTGCGGCATGTCCGGTCCGCAGGACACCTTCTCGACAAAGACGCCCGTGAAGGTGTGGATCGGCGCGCTGACGTTCGCCCCGCCCCCGGAGATCTGATCCGGTCGGACGATCGGCATGGCTCTGATCCGGGGGCTGTCCGTCACGCACTCCCCGTTGCGCGAGACGCATTCCCGTGTGTCATCCCAGCTGGCATGAGGATCCGAGTCGACGAGATCCCGCATCGCCCCCGACACCAGCGACTGCTTGTTTCCCGAACCCGACGCGGCCCAGATCTCGTCGAGCACGCTCGAGAACGCATCCGGGACGGTGCACCCCGGATGGATCAGGTCGCTCAGCGCCGCGACGCCTCCGCTGCCGCCCCGATTGGGCGGGTCCTCTCGCCACCAGCAGTTCCACGACGCGTGGCCGTTGCAGGGGTCGAAGTTCGAGGCGGCGCCGCATTCCTCGGCTTCTCGACCCGCGCCACCCCCGGCGCCCGGGCTCGTCTTGATCTGGATCCTCTCACCGATATGGTCTTCGCCATATCCGGTGTGATTCGCATCGGGCCAGGCCCGGTAGAGGTCTTCGGCCGGATTCCACCGCCCGTCGCCGTTGTCGATCCAGCGATCGGGGAGTGCGAGCGGGAGCGGGCATGCCACCGACGCGGCGGGGGCCGCCTCCGCAGTCGCGGTCGTCGCGATGTCGACGGCCTGCTGCCCGATGATCCGCGCGAACATCGTCGGGACCGGATTGCCGCGGGCGGCGGTGTTGTGGACCGTGACCTGGACAGTCGCCGCGTCGAGGTCGACGACCACATCGGATGGGCCGGCGTGTACCTGCATCCCGCGAACCAGGTTTCGCGACGTCCAGTCGAGCGCGGTCGCGTGGGCCCCGACGGAATCCGCCGGGTTGCGTGCGAGGACCCCCGCCCCGGCGAGCGCGGCGGCGTCGGCGGCCTGCTGCGACTCCGTACGGGCGGTCATCAACAGCCCCGTGTCCACGCCGAGGGCCAGACAGGAGAGCAGCACGACGAGCGAGATCGCGACGAAGACGGTGACCGCACCGCTCTCATCCCCCAGCCGGTACCACCGTCCTCCACCCCTCATCGCTCCTCCCGTGCCATCCGCCACCGCAACCGCCAGCGACCCATGGACTTGCAAGGAGGGTGCCCCCCGCGCCCCAAGGGACCAGGACCGGTAAGTCCATTGAGCACGGCGACTAACGCGGTTGCCGGGCCTTCTGGTGGCGCATGGTGGCAACAGCGGCGGAGACCGGCGGCGCCGGATCGTGCAACCTGCCAGAGGGGGACGGGATCGCTACGAATGCTATGTTTCGGGGTCGTGAACCCCTGTTCCCCCCGGCGGGAGGCCATCGCGTGACGCCCGACACCGTCTTCTCCCTCTGCACCAACCTGGCCCTTATCGGCTGGTTCGTGCTCGCGCTCGTGCCCCGCTGG
This sequence comes from Gemmatimonadota bacterium, assembly GCA_033720355.1. Classification (GTDB taxonomy): domain Bacteria; phylum Gemmatimonadota; class Gemmatimonadetes; order Palauibacterales; family Palauibacteraceae; genus Palauibacter. The sequence continues at coordinate 33,885 of JAWWCR010000021.1, read as the reverse complement.
GAGCGGGGTCCGACCCTTCTCGTGCCGGTCATCGCCTGTGGTCTGCTCGCCGCCGTCTACGCGGCGATCGTGATCGCCGAGCTTCCGGGGGCGGACGGGGGCTTCGGGTCGCTCGACGACGTCTCGACCCTCTTCGCGAACCCGTGGCTACTCCTCGCGGGTTGGGTCCATTACCTCGCGTTCGACCTCTTCATCGGTGCATGGGAGGTGCGCGATTCGCGCGCCCTCGGGATCCCGCACCTCGCCGTGCTGCCGTGTCTGGCCTTCACCTTCGTGCTCGGCCCGGTGGGGCTCCTCCTCTATCTGGCCCTGCGGCGCGCGAAGGCGGGACGGGTGGCGCTCGGCCACGCGCCCGAGACCGCATAGCCAACCGCCGCGGGCGGCGAGGTGTCACACGATCGAGACCGCCAGGAGGTCGATCGGATGAGAGAATCCCCACCGGGCCCCGCGCCACTGGTCGCCGCGGCGCTCACGCTTTCCGTCGTCGCATGTGACACCGGGCCCACCGCCGACGGGTCGACCGTGCGAGACTCGGCCGGCGTCGAGATCGTCGAGAGCACCTCCCCGGTCTGGAGCGCGGAGACCGCCCCCCGCATCGCGACCGAGCCCCGGATCCGCATCGGGGCACTCGACGGCCCCGAGGAGCTGCAGCTCTTCGAGGTGCGCTTCTCCACCGTCCTGAGCGACGGGCGGATCGTGATCGCCAACTCCGGCACCGGCGAGCTCCGGTACTTCCGGCCCGATGGCACCTTCGAGCTCGCGGTCGGGGGTCAGGGAGAGGGGCCCGGCGAGTTCGGGTTCATCTCATCGGTATTCTCGCGTCTGCCGGGTGACACCCTGCGTCTCTTCGACGGCTCCACGCGGCGGCTGACCGAGTTCACCGGGACGGGCGAGCTGGTCCGGTCGTACCTGCCCGACCCGCCGACGGGGGGCGATCTAGGCGCTCTGTTCTCCGGCACCTTCTCGGATGGCCGGATCGCCGTCTCCGTGATCGAGCTTCCGCCGGTCGAGGACATGAGCGAGGGCGATCTCGTCCGGGGCGAGCGCACCTACTTCACGCTCGAGCCCGAGGGCACACCGCGGGAGGTCGTCCGACTCTTCGAGCCCGAGCGACTCGTGCGGATCTTCAACGGAAACGTGGGTATCGTGACGCTCCCGTTCCGGTTCTCGGAACAGGCGATTCCACACGACGACCTCGTGGTCTCGTCGACCGACCGGCACCGGATCCGGTGGTATACGCCAGACGGTCGCCTGCATCGGATCGCACGGTGGGATGGCGACGAGCGGGAGATGACTCGCGCACACTTCGAGGAGTGGCTCGCCGCACTCCCCTACGAAGAAGACCGCATCGCGCAGCTCAGACAGCAGAACGAGGGCCTCCCGCTGCCGCCCGAGCTGCCGACCTCGACGCGCATGCTCGTCGACGCGGACGGCAACGCGTGGCTCGAGCGCTACCGGCTCACTCCGGCCGAGCCGGCGATGTGGACGGTCATCGGGCCTGACGGGACCTGGCTCGGCGACGTGGAGATGCCCGACGGCCTGGAGCCTCACGAGATCGGCCGGGACTACGTGATCGGGCTCTGGGAGGACGAGCTCGACGTCGCCTACGTGCACCTCCACGCCCTCGTGCGCTGACCCGGGCAAGACCCGGCTATCGCCTGGCGCGCACCTCGACGCGCCACCGCTCGCTCGGACGCCACAGGCCCCAGTGTCGATTGATCCGCCACGCCGGCCCGTCTTCCCGTGTCCGCACGTCGTAGCCGAGCGCGACTTCGCGGACGACCGTGCTCGCGATCTCGACCGCGATGTCGGCTCCCGGGCACGCGCGATCGCCAGAGCCGAACGGACACAGGCGATCATCGTCTTCCGGGGCAGCGATGTGTCGTCCCGGGTCGAACCTGTCGGGGTCTTCGAAGACGTCGGGCCGCGAGTGGGCCTCGCGCAAACAGAGGCGGACGAGCCAGCCCGCCGGTACCCGGTACCCCCCGACATCCACCTCGCGCGCGACGCGCCGGTATAGATAGGGACTCTCGAAGAGACGGATCGTCTCCAGCGCGAAGGCATGCGCCCGCAGGTCGAGCCCGGCGGGATCACCGATGAGATCGCGGAGGGCGCGCGCCTCGTCGGGGTGGTCGGCGAGCATCTTCAGGACCCAGCGGAGCATCCCCCGCACCATGATGCTGCCCTCCTTGACCATGAGGACCAGGTTTCCGACGACCGCGTCGTCCTCGGGAAGCTCCGGGTATGTCGCGCGAAGCCGGGTGAGGACCGACGGTTCCTCGATTCCGTCCGTCGCGGCCAGCTCGGAAATCTTCGCGGCCAGCCAGTGGTACGCTTCGCGAGACTCCCGCGGGATCGGAAGAAAGAGCTCGAGCGACCGGTTGAGGTCCGTGAATCGCTCCCTGAGCGCCGGCGAGTCGGGGTGAGTCGGTCCGACACCGAGGACCATTCTCAGCAGGCCGACCTGGGGGATCGCGAGCAGGAACGGCTCGGGGTAGATGCCCGCTTCGTCGGAGGCCAGCGCCATCTGGTCGAGCTGCTCGCCGGCGACAGTCGCGATCACATCGCGCGTTGCGACGACCGTCCCGGCGTCGAACGCCGGCTCGATCAACGCGCGCACACGCCCGTGGAGCTCACCGTCCATGTACTCCAGATAACCGCCCGGGACGAGACGGTTGAAGGCCCAGTCCGACTGGCGAAGGTCGGGGGATCGTGTGTCGAAGAGATCGAACCCCAGGCGAAGGTCCGTGATGCAGGCGACCGGCTGATGGATCTGGCGCATCTTGAACACTGGACCGAGGCGCTCGGCGGTTCGGGCGTAGTACTCCGGGTCCCCGATCGCGTCGAGCGACTCCGACAGCCCCAGCGACCCCGGCGGCCAACCTCGCCGCTTGCCGTAGTCGGGTCGCGCGCGAACGTGAGCCGCCACGAGACCTCCGGCGATGACGGCGGTCACCGTGCGGCGGGCAACCTCATCCGTACCGGCAAGGACGAGCAGCACCGCCGCGCCGATCGACGCCAGGACCAGCGGGATGCCCAGAATGACCGGACGATCCCGCAGCTCTCTCCGCACCGGCGCCGTCACGAGCAGACGGCCCGCAACCAGAACGGCCGCTCCGAGGACGGCCAGCTCGACCGTCGCTTCGAGCGGGTGAATCACTGTCCGGCCTGCGGGATGGGGGTGAGACGAACCCGCCTCGCGGCCCCCGGCTGCCAGTGGTCGCGGTGACGGCTGCCACGCTCCGGCGGCGCATCGCGGACCACGCGCGTCTCGTACCCCCGGCACAGCTCCTCGACGAAGATCCCGCCGAGGAAGTGGACCATCGACACGCCCATGCACCCGTGCTCGTCGACCCCGAAAGGCGAATACTCTCGTCTGCTCCGCGGGTGTCCCGCAAAACGATCGGGGTCGAACCGATCGGGATCGGGGAAGAACCGTGGATCGCGATGACTCTCCTGGACGCAGACCCTGAGCAGCCAGCCCGCCGGCACCCGGAAGTCGCCGACCTCGAGCGGGCGGACGACCTCACGGTAGAGGTACTCGCTCTGCTCCAGACGCAGGGTCTCCTGAACCATGCGCCCGGCGATGTCGCTCCCGTCGTCCTCGCGGACTCGCTGCTGCCATTCGGGGTGGTCGGCGACTTGCGCGAGCAACCAGCGCATGAACGATGTGACGTCGCCGTTCGCGAGCCGGAACACGAGCGCGAGATTGGAGGCGCGCACCGGTTTGTCCAGCGCCCCCGGGTCGGCAGCGAGAGCCCCGGCCAGGGCGTTCGCGGACGCCGGCGGCCCTCCGGCTGACCACTCCCGCGCGCGGTCGCGCGCGATCTCGTTGATCTCCTCGAGGTGGTGCAGGATCGCTCTCCTCCACCTCGGTCCGCCTCCGCGCGACAACCGCAGTTTCGTCTGGGCGCGGTCGAGCGCGGCCAGCCTCGGGTCCGTCGGCTCGAGATCCCAGAATATCGACGCCAGCGCCGTGAAGACCCATGCCCGGACCTCCTCGCCCGGCGCGGCTCCGACGGGACTCTCGAGCGATGCCGACGAGAGCTTCGCGAGGGCGCTCCGGCACGCCTCGCGCGCCCGTGGCTCGTGGAGTCCGAGATCCACGTCGCTCAGGACGGAGCGAAAGAAGGGAGCTTCGGCGTCGTGCGTGCCGGGATCCATGTACCTCAGGCTCCCGCGCGGGAGCAGCCGATTGTAGGGGAGCTGCGCCCCGGCGAGCCGGTCCGATCGGAGCACGTCGCGCGCCAGATCGAGGCCGACCAGGCAGACGACGGGGCGCCCGAACTGGCTCGTCTTGAAGACGGGACCGTGCCGGCGCGATTGCTCCAGGTAATAGTCGCGCCGCGTGATCGCGTCGAACGACTGCCCCACCCCGAGCGATCCGGGCGGCCATCCCCGGCGCGTCCCGTACGTCGGCCGAGCCCGCAGCCACGCCCCCAGGGCCCCGACGAGCGCGAGGCCGGTCAGGACGTGGAGGACGGGGGGCCACCGCACCGCCGCGGCGACCGCCAGACCGAACACGACGAGGCCCGCGGTCACGATGACGGCGCTCCACGGGAGGTACGTGCGAAGGTCGCGGAGGACGGGGCGCTTCGTAGCGACCCGGAGCGCCGGGATCGATGCGATCGCGAGGATCGCGACCTCGATGACGGGGAGGATCGGCGGCACGCGACGCTACCCGCGCGCGTCCGCCAGCGCCGCGAGCACACGTTCGGGCGTCGCGGGAATCTCGTCGATCCACACGCCGCATGCGGCGTGGATCGCCGCGGTGATGGCCGGAACGACTGCGATCATCGTGGCCTCCCCGACGCCGCGCGCCCCGAACGGCCCGATCTCTTCCGGCTCTTCGATCACCACGGTGCGGATGTCGGGGACCGCGTCGACCGCGGTCGGGACCGCACACGTCTCGAGGCCACACCGAGCCGGCAGCCCCTCGACCAGCGGGACCTGTTCCAGGAGGGCGTACCCCTGCCCCATCACGGCGCCGCCTTCGACCTGACCGCGGAGTAGCAGCGGGTTGATCGCACGACCCGCATCGATCGCGTTAACGAGACGGAGCACGCGAACATCCCCGGACCGGGTGTCGACCGCGACATCGGCGACCGCCGTCGCCCACCCGAACGCGGCGAGGGGCCGCCCACGGCCCCGATCGAGCGCGGTCGTCGCCGGAAACCGCCAGGTGCAGCGCACCGACCGCGGCCGGTCGCGGTCCTCTTCGCCACCCCCCTCGAGCAGCTGCCGACACGCCTCGAGCACGGCGTTTCCCGCGGCCATCGTCTGCCGGGAGGCCGACGTGCTTCCGGCCTCGGGGCACGTTCGGCTGTCCGTCCACTCCACCACGACGGCCTCCAGTTCGAGGTGTAGGGCCGTCGCGGCGATCTGGGTCAGGACGGTCTCGATCCCCTGACCCACGTCCGCCGCGCCCACCCTGACGATCGCGCCCGACCCGGTCAGCTCGACTTCGGCCGTCGCCGCGTCGTCGAAACCGAAGCCGAAACCACAGTTCTTCATCGCCGATGCCACACCGCGCCCGAAGACGAGACCGTCGCCCGACGACGGGTTCGGGGGCTCGCCGGCCTCCTCGACCGCCCGCGCGATCGTCCGCGTGAGCCCGCCCTGCCCCGCGATGTCGCACCCCGTCGCCAGGACGCGAGGCCCCTCGGGCAGGTTGCGGAGACGCAGATCGACGGGCTCGATGCCGAGTGCCGCGGCCAGCCGGTTCACCTGTTGCTCCATCGCGAACGTCACCTGGTTCACGCCGAAACCGCGAAAGGCGCAGGCGTAAGGGTTGTTTGTCAGCACGGCACGCCCGGCCGCCCGCACCGAGCCGATGTCGTACGGACCGAAGATCTGGGCGAGCGCGTTGTCGAGGAGCTGCCGGGAGGTGCTCGCGTAGCACCCGGCGTCGATGAGGACATCGGCCGTGGCGCCGAGGAACCGTCCCTCGGCGTCCGAGGCGAGACGGTGGTGCAGGGTGACGGGGTGCCGCTTTCCGTGACCCCGGATCGACTCCGCCCGATCCCACACCATCCGCACGGGCGCTTCGCAGGCACGGGCCGCGAGGAAAAGGAGGATCTGGAGAGAGATATCCTCGCGACCGCCGAACGCACCGCCGATCGTCTCCTGGACGATGGAGAGAGCCTCGTAGGGTTCCCCGAGGGCCGCCGCGGCCTGCCGCAGATCGGCCTCCGGCCACTGAGTCGAGACGTGGAGTCGCAGAGTTCCATCCGGCGAGGGAACCGCCAGCCCCGCCTCGGTCGCGAGAAAGGCGTGCTCGACGTGACCCGTCCTGTAAGTCGCCTCGACCACCGCGTGGGCCGTATCAAACGCCGCCTCCACGTCGCCGCGCGCGATCGTCCGCTCCGCGAGCAGGTTCGGGTGGCGCCCATCGACGCTCGGCCGGTCTCTCTGGACGGGCGGCGCCGTCTCATCGAGTGCGCGGGCCGGGTCCCACACCGGCGTCACCCGTTCCAGTGTCAGTTCGACCGCGGCCGCTCCGGCCCGGGCAGATTCTCGATCGCGAGCGACCACCAGTGCGACGACATCGGATGCGCCACGGATCCAACCGTCGGCGAGGACAGGCTGGTCGGGCTCGGCGAGGCCGAACCGGTTGGTCCCCGGAACGTCGTCTGCCGTCAGCACCCGGACCACGCCGGGAGTCGCGAGCGCCCGAGCGAAATCGATCGACGTGATGCGGGCACACGCGACCGGCGCGCGAACGGTGGCTGCGTGGAGACACCCGTCAGGCGGCGCGAGGTCGTGCGGATACTGCTCGCGGCCGGTCACGCGGGCGTCCGAGCCGATCATCGGCACGTCCCTGCCAACGGAGACGGTGTCGCCGGTCTCCACGCCCCGCGGGCTCCCCTCCGCCGCATGCGCGCGTCTGATCGCTCGGACGATGCTGGCGTACCCGGAACAGCGGCACGCATTGCCGACCAGCGCCGCGCGGATCTCCTCCTCGCCCGCCCCCGCCGGGATCCGGCTCGCGACGAGGATCATGCCCGACGTGCAGAAACCGCACTGGAGCGCGCCCTCCTCGATGAACGCGCGCCGCATCGCCTCGACCCGATCGTCCGCGGTCGCCTCGATCGTCGTCACGGCGCGTCCCTCGACCTCGCCGGCCAGCACCAGACAGCTCAACGCCGCCTCTCCGTCGATGAGGACGGCGCAGGAGCCGCACTCGCCGACCCCACAGCCCTCCTTGGTCCCCTTCAGCCCGAGGTCGTCCCGAAGCACGTCCAGCAGACGTCGCGCCGATGAGACGGATCCCGGCACCGGCTCGCCGTTCAGGATGAACGACGTCGAAGCGGCCACGCCGCTCACCGGGCGTCCCCGCCTTCCACGGCGCCCGGGGCGGCACGATCGACGGCTTGCAGCAGGAGGGCGTCGACCAGATCGGCGAGCTGGCGGGCGGACCGGCCGCTCGATCGGAGTCGCTCGCGGGCCCCGTCGGTCGCGTCGAGGTCGCGACCGAGAGCGGCCACGGGATCGCCGTCCGCGTCGAGAGCGGCGGACATCTGCCGGGCGACCCTCGGGCGATCCCATAGACCGCCGAACACGACGCGGTGTACGCTCCCGCGAATCGAGAGAGCCCCGGCGAGTCGGGCCCGCGAGAACGCGCGGCGGGTCCCGAGCTTCATGAACGCGCTGCGCGCGCCCGTCTCGATCTCGACGCCGAGAACGATGGACGGACGCGCCCGATCGTCCCCCCCACCGTACACACCGGGATCAGCCATCACGGTCTCGACGGGCACGTCGCGGACGTCCTGTGGCGCGACGGCAACGCGCACGGTGGCTTCCAGCGCGAGCAGGGCCGTGGCCATGTCGGGGGCGGGGTGTCGGGCGAGCAGATTCCCCCCTACGGTTCCCCGGGCGCGTAACATGGGCGCCGACGTTCGCGAAGCCGCGTCCTGGAGGGCGCGCGCGTGACGGGCCACCAGCTCGTGGCCCTCGAGCTCGGCGGCCGTCGTCAGAGACCCGACGTGCAGCGCACCGCTTGCGGTTCGGATCCCCCGGGCCTCCGCGATTCCCTTGATATCGACCAGCTCGCGGACCGAACCGGCGAAGGGCGAGTCGTGATGCAGGTCGATCAGGAGGTCCGTGCCTCCCGCGTAGAGACGCGCTCCCGGCCGCTCGAGGGCTGCGAGTGCCTCCTCCACCGTGGTGACGCGCGAGTATTCCAGGTGCCGGCTCCATCGCTATCCGCGATCGCGAACCGGACCGGGTGCTGGCGTCTCCGGGTGGACGCCTCGCACGTTGGCGAGCCCGTAACGATCGAGGTTCCGTGATGCGCAGATTCTGGCTTCGAGACGCCGAAGTCGTCGATGGATGCAGGGTTTATGCCCCACCCGGACTCGCGCGGGCGGTGGCCCGCCTGGCCCGGCAACACGTCCCCGGCGAGGCCGCCGTCCTCGACCTTGGTTCAGGTCGACCCGTGACGCTCAGGCTCGCAGGTGAAGGGTTCGACGACCTGAGCAGCGTGGCGCGCGACGCCGGGCTGTCCGGCCACCCCGACCGTCCAGCGCCGAACGAGCCCGATGCACTCGAGCTGGATCTCGCCGGGGAGTTCGCGGGCCGGATCGACCGGAAGTTCGACCTGGTCGTGTCGAGCGAGCTGATCGAGCACCTGCCATCGCCACGGGCCTTTCTAGGGCAGACCCGGCGCCTGCTGCGGCCCGGCGGACACCTCGTCGTCAGCACCCCGAACGTGTCCAACTGGATCGGCCGGCTCCGGTTCCTCCTCTTCGGAGAGCTCAGGTGGTTCGACGCCGCCCGCGCCCGGCAACTCAACCACATCTCGCCGATCACGGATGCGCAGATGCGTCTGATGCTCGAGGAGAGCGGCTTCGAGGTCGTCGAGGCGGACTCGGCCGGCTCACGCACGAGCGTCCTCGGAGCGCTGCTGACTGCCCCGCTCAGCCTCCCCTTCGTGCTGTTTCGAGGGAGACGGGCCTGGGGCGACGCCAACATTTACGTGGCGCGCGTTCGGCCGGACCGGTTCGACCGAACGCGCCCTCCCGATCGGCCGCGGACCTCGAGCTAGAACCGCTTCGCGACTCCCACCTCGAGCGCCACGTATCGCAGGTCCACGTCCGTCGTGACGTCCAGGACAGTGAGATCGCGGGACAGCGACCGGTACCGCGCACCGGGAGTCAGATACCACCCCTTGCCGAGCGTGAACACGACGGCGGCGCCGGCCTCCCACCCGAGCCCGTGCCCCGAGTCGGCGGTCAGGTCCGCGTCGTCCTCGACCTCGATATGGTTGTACGTCCCGCCCGCGCGGAGACGGATCGCGGTCCCCGAGCTCGCGAGCGGCTGTTCCATCAGGAGGCCGAACGCATACCCCGTCTCCTCGAAATCGATGTCCGCGCCCGCGAACGAGTCGTCGGAAGCGAACCGGTGCCAGTCCCACCCCCCGTAGACCCGGAACGTCGATGCGACGCGGAAGGCGACGGTGCCCTCGAATCCCCACCCGGTCGCGAGATCCGCGTCTCCGAGATCCGAGGTCGGGAACGCCGCTCCGGTCCGGAGCTCGAAGCCCCAGCGGTCCTGCGCATCCGCGGGAACCACGGTGGCGGCGAGTCCACAGAGCACGATGGCGACTGCGACGGTCTTCATGATAATCTCCACTGTGACTTCATTGATCGGCTGACAGCCGCACGGCATTTCGCGCCGTGAGGCCGACCGACCGAAGTGCAAGGGGTGAACCCGGGGTGCACCGCCCCCCCTCTCGCCATGACTGGTGCGGGCTCACGACCGATGGGCCCGGGCGAGGCCACGTCGCGGACGGGACGGGACGGCGGGCAATTTCGGGGGTGCGGCGGACAGATTGTCCCGGACTGTGTGGACTCCACCCCCGTTCTCCGAGGTGTGCGGGCGGGAAAATGGCCTCGGCAGCCAGAACGAGATCGTGCCGGTCGTCGCCACGGAGGTCGAGAGGTCCGTCCGGTCGGCCAGGGACCCAGCGTACCTATGTCCAGATCGTGTTGAGAAGTCGGTGGTGGACGTCCAATATGGCTCCCGGCGGAATGGACCTGTGATAGGAATAGGATCCTTTGAAGCGCGGTGCGCCGCTAACGGAATGATCAGGTTGGCTCTGGGCGCGTTTCTGGTGATCGTCACTCTTCCGGTGGCGGCGCAGGAGCCCGAAGAAAGCCTTCGGGCTCGCCTGGCAGCGGCGCCACGGCTTCCGCTGGAACGGGGGGAGTTCGTAGTTGATCCCTCCGTCTCTCTAGAGGAGGTTTCGGCCGTCTCCGTCGACGCAGAAGGCAACCTCTTCGTGCTACACCGCCCGCAATCGGGAGACCCCATCGTGGTCCTCGACCCGGAAGGGCGCCTGATCCGATCGTGGGGTTCGGGCATGTTTGCCATCCCCCATGCCATTCGAATCGATCCCGATGGCAACGTCTGGACAGTCGATTCCAGTGCCTCGACGATCTACAAGTTCTCCGTGCGCGGTGACCTGCTCCTTCAAACCCAACTCGAGCCACCCGCGAGAGGCCCGTTTCCTTGCGGTACGGCCGACATCGCTTTTGGCGACAACGGTCACTTCCTCGTCGCCGATGGATACTGCAACGGTCGAATCGTCGAATTTGGCCCGGATGGTCAGCAACTCCGCGAATGGGGCTCCCGAGGTGCAAGTCCAGGGCAGTTCAACGTGGTCCACTCCCTGGCTCTGGGCCACGACGGAACCGTGTATGTAGCTGATCGTGAGAACGCGCGGTTGCAACGCTTCGGTCGCGAAGGCGAGTACCACGGGCTCTGGGAGTACGCCGGGCAGCTATTCGGCGTGGCGTTCAGCCCCGCCGGAGAATTGTACGTGTCGGTATCGCTGGGCGGAGAACCGGAGGAGGCCTACGTGATGAAGCTCGACGCCAACACTGGAGAGATCCTCGGCTATGTCGAGGCATTCGGGCATGAACTCGCGTTCGCGCCTGACGGATCTCTTATCCCTGCGACCGTGACTGATCGAATACTGGTCTTCACACCGCGATGACGCATTCGCGCCTGCGAGATGACCCAATCGCCGGGGCCGAGCTGCCGGTGGAGGGACGCGAACCTTCAAGGGATTGCTCTCACCGGATCTCGAGTCGCTCTACACCCTGCCCTGCGGAGGAGAAGGGTCACTCCAGATGAATGAACACGACTCGGGACTCCCGGCCCGCTCCCGGACGCCGGGCCTGATCCTCGCGCTCCTCCTCGCCGGCTGTGCGACAGCCGAGCCCGACGGCATGGTCGCTCCGGTGGGAGACGACTGGCCGTACTACGGCGGCGATCCCGGCGGGCTCAAGTACTCGCCGCTAGAACAGATCGATCGCGGCAACGTGGCCGGGCTCGAGGTCGCCTGGGTGTGGGAGACGGGAGAGGCGCCGATCCCCGAGGCGGCGTCGCCGATCCCGGGCCAGCCTGTGACGCCCGGCGCGTTCGAGGCGACGCCGATCGTGATCAACGACACGATGTGGGTGGTGACGCCCTACAACCGCGTCGTCGCGCTCGACGCCTCGACCGGCACGGAGCACTGGACCTACGATCCGCGATCGTACGAGTTCGGGAACCTCCACCGCGGGTGCCGGTTCTGCCACCGCGGAATCGCGCAGTGGTCGAACGGCTCCGAGCGGCGGATCTACCTCAACACGCGCTGGCGCCTGATCGCGCTCGACGCGGCCACGGGACGACCGATCGAGAGCTTCGGGGACGGCGGGGAGGCGGACCTCGCCGAGCACCTCTCCTGGGAGGCGAGCCGCCTCCAGATCTCGAACACGTCGCCCCCGGTCGTGTTCGAGAATCTCGTCATCGTGGGGAGCGGCGTGCCCGACGATCGGTGGTACCGCCACAACGTGCCTGGCGACGTGCAGGCGTTCGACGCCGTGACGGGCGAGCACGTGTGGACGTTCCACACGATCCCGCGGGAGGGCGAGCTCGGCGTGGAGACCTGGGAAGGGGACGCGTGGTCGTACACGGGCTCCGCGAACGTCTGGGCGCCCTTCACGCTCGACGCCGCGCGCGGGCTCGTGTACCTGCCGGTGAGCACGCCGAACAACGACTTCTACGGCGGGGAGCGCCGCGGAGACGGGCTGTTCGGCGAGTCGGTCGTCTGTCTCGATGCCCGGACGGGAGAGCGGGTCTGGCACTTCCAGACCGTGCACCACGGGCTCTGGGACTACGATCTGCCCGCGCCGCCGAATCTCGTCAGCATCGAGGTCGACGGACGGCGAGTCGACGCGGTCGTGGCGCTCGGGAAGACGGGATTCGCCTACGTGCTCGACCGGGTGACGGGAACGCCGTTGTGGCCGATCGAGGAACGCCCCGTGCCCGAGAGCACGGTGCCCGGCGAGGTGCCCTCGCCGACGCAGCCCTTTCCCACGCATCCCGCCCCGCTGTCGCGCCAGGGCATCGTGGAGGACGAGCTGATCGACTTCACCCCGGCGCTTCGTGCGGAGGCGATCGAGGTGCTCTCCCGGTATCGGGTGGGTCCGATGTTTACGCCCCCCTCGCTCGAGGGGACGGTGATGCTGCCGGGGATCATCGGCGGTGTCGGCTGGGGCGGCGGTGCCGTAGACCCGACGACGGGGATCCTGTACGTGAAGACCTACGACTCGCCGGCCCTCGCCACGGTCGTCGAGGCGGAACCCGGGACCGCGGACGCGGACTACGTTCCGCGATTCGGGGGCGACCTGTCGGTGGCGGACGGACTGCCGATCCTTCGGCCGCCTTACGCATCGGTCACGGCGGTCGACCTCGACACCGGCGAGCACGTGTGGCGGGTGCCGTTCGGCGACGACGCGTGGGTCCGCGATCATCCGGCGCTGGCCCGGCTCGACCTGCCCCCGATGGGCGGCCGGCCGCAAGGCCACGGCTCCTCGGCGGGACCGCTCGTGACAGCGGGCGGTCTCGTGTTCGTGGCGGGGGGCGAGGCCGCCCTCCATGCGCTCGACGCCGCGGATGGACGCGAGCTGTGGGCGGGGGATCTCGCTGGCGGCATCGGCCGGGCCAACCCCATGACGTACCGGGCGGGGGACGGTCGCCAGATGGTGGTGGTCGCGGTGTCGGCGAGCGGCATGCGGGACTCGAAGCTGGTGGCGTTCGCCCTCCCACGCTGACGCCACCGGGCATCGTGGACTGCGTCGCGAACGGGTGTCGGCGCGGCCGCCGTCAGCTCGCCAGCCGCTTCTTCATCAGCGTTTCGATCTCGTCGATCTCGCGCGGAGCCGAGCTGATGCGCCGCAGTCCCGTGGGGGTGATGACGTAGTCGTCCTCGATGCGCACGCCAGTGTTATGGCGGCCATGAAGCGGCGGTTCCGGGGCGTGTCGGGGAGCGCGTCCACCGACGCCTGCGATATGGATCCCCGGCTCGATCGTGAATACGGCCCCGGGCCGGTACCTGCCGTCGCCGAAGTAGTACCCGGAAGATGCATCGCTCGAGGAGCTGAGGAGAGGACGTTCCGCCGATGCCGGAGGAGGGACTCGAACCCTCAAGTGCTCCCACCGGGTTTTGAGTCCCTCTCTACCCCGCCCTACGGCGTGTACTCAACGGTACTGAGCGGTACCACGCGGGACAATCTGCGGGATCTCCCTCCGGGGCGATTCCCGCTGAATCCCGCTCAGCACGTCACCGTCACGGCACAATCACGGCAACAAACCGGCGAACCCGAGATGTGCGTCGCGAGCGCCCCGAGGACAGACGCTTCCATGCGAGCCCCTTCGCGAGGTCGACCTCGCCCCGCGCGGCCGAAGCTCTCGATCGGCCGCCCGGTGGCTGCGTCGAGCGCGATCAGCCGCCAGCGGGTGTGGGGAAGACCCGGCGCTCGAGCCCGTCGGTCCACACCGCCACCCGTGTCCCAGCTCCCGGCCAGCGCGAGCCGGGTTTCCATGGACAGCGCCGCTCGCTTCTCTGGATCATCGGGTGAGAACGTGCCAATGTGGTCGCGGGAACGAGCCGGCATCAACGCCTGCTCGCCGGCTCTTCGCGGAATCGGGCGGCCGACCGCCCGGACTCGTGGACGGTGGGACGCGGGCAGACCGGGGCGAGTAACTGCACCATGTCCCCGAAGATCCAGCGGCTGAGAGAGCGAAAGCTCGTCCAGTGGGCGCTCGCCTACGTGGCGGGTGCCTGGGCGCTGCTCGAGGCGGCCGACCTGGTCGGGAGCCAGTTCGGCTGGCCCGACCAACTGCTTCGCATCATCACGATCCTCCTCGCGATCGGCTTCTTCGTCGCCGTTGTGGTGGCCTGGTATCACGGGGAGAAGGGACAGCAGCGCGTCTCGGGACCCGAGCTGCTGATCATAGCGGCGCTGCTGGCCGTCGCGGCGGCCCTCATGACGATCATCGGCGTCGGCGATCCGGACGCTCCGACCCGGGCGGCGACCGGGCCGGAATCCGAGCCGTCGGCCCGGGCCAGCGTCGGGGAGGGCGTCCCCCCCGCCGACGGGCGGCCGGCGGTCGCCATCCTCCCGTTCGACAACCTGAGCGGAGACGCGGCCGACCTCTACTTCGCCGACGGCGTTCACGACGAGATCCTGGCCCGGGTCGCGAAGGTCGGGGCCCTCAAGGTGATATCGCGCACCTCGGTGCTCGAATACCGCGACCGTTCGGCCAACATCCGGACGATCTCGGAGGAGCTGGGGGTGGGCTACGTGGTCGAGGGGAGCGTGCGTCGCTTCGAGGACCGGGTGGTCATCACGGCCCAGCTCATCGATGCCGCGACCGACGACCACCTCTGGGTGGACAGCTACGAGCGCGAGCGGCGCGACCTGTTCGCGATCCAGACGGAGATCGCCGAGCGGGTCGCCACGGCGCTCCGGGCTCGACTCTCTCCGGAGGAGCGGACCCTCGTCGCCTCCCGGCCGACCGAGAACGGCGAGGCGCACGATCTGTATCTGCGGGCTGGCGCGGTGTGGTCGCCCAGCGCACCCGACTCTACGATCGCGCTCCTGGAGGGGGCGCTGGAGCTGGACCCGGGATTCGCCCTCGCCCACGTGGCGCTCTCCGCGTATCACCGGGTCCTCTATTTCCGGAATGTCGATCCTTCTCCGGAGCGCCTCGCGATGGCGAAGGAGGCGGTGGATCGAGCGCTGGAGCTGGAGCCTGACCTCCCGGAGGCCCATCTGTCGTTGGGGCGCTACTACTACTCCGGACTGCGCGACTACGCCCGGGCCCTGGCCGAGTACGAGATCGCCCGGCGAGGCCTCCCGAACGAGCCCCCCCTCTACGTCGATCTGGGTTACATCTATCGCCGCCAGGGCCGGTTCGAGGAGGCGGAGGCGAGCTTTCGGGCCGCCGTCGAGCGAAGCCCATCCTCCTACGAGGCAACTAACCAGCTCGGGATCACGCTCGCCCTGCTGCGGGATTACGAGGGCGCCGAGGCGACGCTCCGCCGCCTCCTGGCCGCCTACCCGGATGACGTGGGCAGACGGGTCTTTCTCGCCCCCATGGTCTATGCTCGAGGGATGGGTCGGACGGAGCGCGCGCGAGAGGTCCTGGACGAGCTGGACGTTCCGCTCGACACGCAGGTCGACTTCGCGTGGTTGGAGGTGTTTCTCACGGATCGCAGCTTCGACGAGGCCATCCGATTCCTCGAGGAGCGGTCCTGGGACGCGGTCCGGATGCAGCCGTGGGTTTGGCCCCGGACCCTCTATCTCGGCCGCCTGCACCGGTGGCTCGGGCAGGACGAGCGGGCGCTTCCGTACTTCGATTCCGCGCGCTCTCTTCTCGAGACCGAACTGCAGGAGCTTCCCGAGGACCACCGGCTCCACGCGGCGCTCGGGCACGCGCTTGCCGGGCTCGGGCGGAGGGAGGAGGCGATCCAGGCGAGCCGCCGCGCCACCGTGCTGTTGCCGATCTCGACCGACGCGCTCGACGGGCGGATACGGCTCCAGGACCTGGCGGACGTCTACGCGAACGTCGGGGAGCCCGAGAGGGCGCTCGAGATCCTGGACTTCCTTCTCTCAACCCCCGGCCCGTTCTCGGTCGAGCAGCTGCTAAGAAGGCCCGAGTGGGACCACCTCCGTGATCACCCTCGCTACGCCGAGCTGCTGGAGAGGTACGGAGGGTAGCTGGCCCGCGGGGTCCCAGATCACGAGATGCCGCTCGCGGCCTTCACCCCCGGCCGCGTTGCCGCGCGGACGGCGGTGGAGATTCATCCGAGGGCGGCGGAAACCCCGCCGGCGACGGGTCCCGACGCTCTCGATCGCGCGCCTGACCAGCGGCGGCCGGGTGGACGCGCGCAGGTAGGCGAAGCCGGCGATAAGCAGGAGGACCCCGGTCAGGGCTTCCCCGATCGACGCGGCTCGGAAGGCGCCCCACACACCCCCGACCCCGATCACGCACGCCCCGTACACGAGCGGAACGATGCCGAACACCGTCGCGGCCACGACCCAGGGCCGCGCCGTCCGGCACCCGCAACCACGGGGGTTGCGGGCGAAGGGATGCCGGAGGAGGGACTCGAACCCTCAAGGGATTGCTCCCACCGGATTTTGAGTCCGGCGCGTCTGCCAGTTCCGCCACTCCGGCCAGGCGTGCGCGGGGAGCGCCATTCTAACTGCGCGCCCCCCCGCGGTCACGCTGCGGTCAGGAGTCCGGGACGATCTTCTGCGTCACGACGAAGTGCGTGCCGGTCGAGAAGTGGACCAGCGTACGCCCGACGGACTGGATGTTGTTCGACGTGAACCGTTTGCCGTCGCCGGCCTCGATGCACTGGATCCAGACCGGGCCGGGCATCTGTCGGACGTCGACCGCTGACAGCAGCTGACCGCCGCCCTCGACCGATCCGAGATCGGCGCGTCTGCCGGCGGTTCCATCGTGGATCTGGCACGAGGCCTCGAGGGTCGTGCCCGTGTTGGCGATCAGGATGACCATCTCGGTCTCGGGGGGCATCGCGTAGCCGTGGCGCGCCAGCTCCGACTCGGTGATGTCGTTGCCCTGCTGCGCGGCGACTTCGCCGTACGGAAGGGTCAGTGCGAGCGCCGATGCCGCGACGGCCAGTCTCAGGTACCTCATGGTGGGTCTCCTCGGTCGTCCTGCCGAAGCCGGGTTCAGACTGTCGGGCCGGCGCGCGCATCCGCAAGGGACCGGACCCGCGTGGCGTGCCGCCTACGAAACCGGGCTCCGCGATCGCTCCGTAAGGGTGGCCGGACGTCCGACACATCGCTCGACCGGAGGCATCCCGATGGACATGGATCTGATCGTGATCTTCACCTTCGTCACGATGGTCGTCCTGATCATCACGGCGGGCGTCGTCCTCCTCCCGATCTCGCGAAAGCTCGGGACCTATCTCGAGGAAGCGGCGATCGAGCGACGGGAAGCCCGGCTCGCCGGGCTCGGTCCGCAGGTGCACGGATCGGCGCACGACGATGGCCGGCGGGCGCTCGCGGCGGCGCCTCCCGAGTTGATGGACACGCTCGCACGGCTCGAAAGCCAGCTGGCCGGCGTCGCCGAGCGGCAGGCGTTCGTCGAGCGACTCCTCGAGGAACGACAGGATGAGCGTGGCGGGGAAGAAAAGAGCCGGGCGCGTCCGGTTACGTGAGGGCGCAGGTAAAGCCGCTCTGGATCCTTGCCACAGGAGGGTGTCCGTCCGGCCCGGCGTCTTTTCGTAAGCTGAGACGTCCTGTAGACGACGAGGGTTGCCCGAAGGTGACAGCCATTTCGGCAGGCCGGTGCGTCGGCGATACGAACAGACGGCGCGATGCGACGAATCGCGGCGGGGGTGGCGCGAAGGGGCTCCGGCTCAGACGAGCGGGATGTTGAAGAAGGCCAGCCCCAGGATGACGTAGACGGCCAGCAGCAGGACGCCCTCCATCCAGTTGGTCTCGCCGTCGTCGGAGATCTGCCCGACCACGAGCACCGAGATGGCCACGGCGACCACCTCGAGCGGCGTAAAGAGGAGGTCCATGGGCTCGGGCCCGACGACGTGGGACAGGAAGACGAGGAGGGGCGCCGCGAAGAGGGCGATCTGGACCGACGAACCGACGGCGATCTGGAGCGACAGGTCCATCTTGTTCTTGAGCGCCACGAGGACCGCGGTCGAATGCTCCGCGGCGTTCCCGACCATCGCCACGATGATCACGCCGACGAAGACCTCGTTCATCCCCAGCGACTCCGCCGCATCCTCCGCTCCGGCCACCAGGATCTCCGACATCCACCCCACGACGGCCGCCGCCGCGAGGAGGACCGCGAACGACCTGCCTCGCGACCACGGTTCGTGCCCCTCGGGGAGGATATCGGACTCGGCCACCTGTGCGTGCCCGCCCCCGATGTAGAGGTGCCCGTGCGTGACCAGGGAGAAGACGAGCGACAGGACGTAGCACACCATCAGGACGACGGAGATCTCGAGGCTGAGCGAGCGTTCGGCGACGGCCAGCCCGCCGGCGCCGCCTCCCGTCCCCCCGATCAGGTGGAAGACGGCCGGCACCACGAGCCCCACCGCGCTCAGCAGGAGCATCGTCGCCCCGAGGGTGGCCGCGGTGCGGTTGAACTGCTGACGCGGGTGCTTCAGACCCCCGAGGAGGGCCGAGAGACCGAAGACGAGAAGGATGTTCCCGATGATCGACCCGGTCAGCGACGCCTTCACGAGATCTGTGAGACCGGCGCGGAGCGCGAAGAAGGCGATGATGAGCTCGGCGGCGTTGCCGAACGTAGCGTTCAGCAGCCCGCCCAGACCGGCCCCGACATGCTCGGCGAGCATCTCGGTCGCCTTCCCCATCAGACCGGCGAGCGGGATGATCGCGATCGCCGACGTGATGAACAGCACCGTCGGCGACGCGTGTACGAAGTACTCGAGGACGAGGGTGATCGGGACGAACACCAGGAGCAGGGTGAGCGCGTTCTCGGCCTTGAGGAACCGCCCCACCCGACCTCCGGGAATCGACGTCCACGTGATCCAGGGAAGAAAGGCGCCGTCCGGATTCGAACCGGAGTAGGGGGCTTTGCAGGCCCCTGCCTAGCCACTCGGCCACGGCGCCGCGGAGGACAGCCTAATCGTTGCCCGGGGTCCGGGAAAGCCCGCCGATGACGCCTCTCATCGGCCCCGGCGGACCGCCCGTGGACTCGCTTGTGCGGGCTCGCTCGCGGCATCTATACTCGCGCGATGCGTGCCCGGATCCATTCCCCGACCGGCGTCGCGACGACCCTCGCGACCGTTGCCGCCCTCGCCTTCGCCGCCGCCCCCGTCGGGGCCCAGCAGCGCGACGCCCGCATCCCCGACCCGGGCGATCTGTGGCTCGAGCTGTCGCCGACGCTCGACACCTGGACGGACCAGTTCGCCCTCGGCAGCCCGATCGTCGGGGATGGCGAGCGCGAGCCCCTGTTCGGGCACTTCGACGGGCCCCTGGCGGATCGACTGTATCCCGGCCCGCAGCCGCTGATCGACGATCTCAACGAGGACGCGGGGGCGCTCGGGTTCGATCCGATCACCGAGGACGAGTTCTCGATGGGCCGGATCGACTACCAGAGGATCAACGCGCAACGGCGCGAGCTCGCCGCGGGTCTCGAGTTCGGCGTCTTCCGGCGAATCGCCCTCGGGTTCAGGGCGCCCCTGACCAAGACCGACCTCGAGCCGGCGTTCGTGTTCGACTCGACGACGGCAACGGTGATGGGCGCGTTGACGACCTTCCCGCCCAGCGATTCGTACTTCGAGGACGCGCGCGCGGCGATCGACCAGCTCGACGCCCTCATCGCGGGGGGCACCCTCATGGGGCAGGAGCTGGCCGACGCGATCGCGCTGCGTGACGGAACCGATGCGTTCGTCACCGCGCTTCAGCTGCGCGCGGGGGGCGAAAGGCTCGTCCCGACCGGGGCGAGCACGGCCGGGACGCAGATGCGGGCGCGATACGACGGGTTCACCGCCGAATTCGACAGTCTCGGGCTCGTCCTGCCGGCCCTCACGCTACGCGATATGGCCTCCGCCGCGGATCTCCAGCGGTTTCTCGAAGACGCGCCCGTGTCGGGCATGGTGCCCTCGCGGGCGTCGACCGGTCTGGCGTTGGCCGAGTTCGAAGTGTCGGCCCGCATCGGGATCATCGACCAGATCACGCCCCGGTACGGTCCGACGCCCGAGACGCCGCCGCCGGCGCGCGACTCCCTCGCAGCGGACTCGTTACGAACGCCCGGGGATTCGTTGACGGTCGAGCCGCCTGTGGCGAGGCGGCGCCCCGCGATCCGTCTCCGCACGACGGCCGGAGGCCTCATGCGCATCCCCCGCTTCGTGAACGGGGCGCTCCCGATGCACGACCCCACGAGGTTCATGAACCTGCCCGTGTCGGACGGGCAGACCGACGTCGAGATCTCGCTCTACCAGGATGTGGCGCTCGGCGACTGGTTCATGCTGAGAGCTGTCGGACGGTACGGGATACAGATGGCGGACCAGCTCGTCATGCGGATCCACGATCCCGAGCGGCCCTACGCCTACGCCGAGACGGAGTCGGCGCTCGACCGCGATCTCGGCGACTACGCCGAGATCACGCTTCGCCCGTCGATCCGGTTCAACTCGGCGATCTGGATCGGTCTCGAGTACGACTTCTGGCGGATCGGCAATACGAAGTACACGGCGATCCCCGAGCCGCCGGGCGAGTCGGGAGAGCAGCCGCCCGAGCCGCCCGATGCGTCGCCGCTCGAGCTCGAGACGGGTGGGAGCCGTCACATGCTCGGCTTCGGCATCATCTACGATCTGTCCGAGGCGAGGAGCCGCGCGGATGTCCTCGAGGATCGGTCGCCCGTGCGCAGCCCCTGGCAGTTCTCGATAGGCATCCGGTGGTCGCTGGCGGGCTCGGGAGGACAGACCCCGGCGCCCCTCCGCTACCAGGCGACCTTCCGCATCCCGATCGGCGTCTTTTAGGGGTCGGCCTTCGGGGTCAGATCCGGCCGGACAACAGCTCTTCGGCGTGGGCCCGTGATCTGGCGCTCCCGGGGTCTCCGCCCAGCATCCGCGCGAGCTCCTCGACGCGTGCGGCGCCGGCGACCGTGCGCACGGCCGTGCGGGTCTCGTCCTCGCCGGCGTCCTTCGTCACCACGTGGTGCGCGTCGGCGCGGGCCGCGATCTGGGCGAGGTGCGTCACCGCGAGCACCTGGTGCCCGGCGGAAACGTGGACGAGCCGCTCCGCCACCCGGTGAGCGACTTCGCCGCCGATCCCCGCGTCGATCTCGTCGAACACGAGGATCGGCACATCGTCCACGGCGACCAGCGCGGTCTTGAGGGCCAGCATCAGACGGCTCATCTCGCCGCCCGAGGCGATCCGGGCGAGGGGCCCCGGAGGGAGACCCGGGTTGAGCGACACGAGAAACCGGACGCGCTCGCGTCCGCCCCGGCCGACCCGATCGAGACGCTCGAAATCGACGTCCAGCCTCCCGCCTTCGAGACCGAGCGCGGGGAGTGTGGCCTCGACCGCGGTCCGCAACGCATCACCGGCGTCACGGCGCGCCGACGTCAGCCGGTCGGCGAGCCCCTCGAGCCGCTCCGCGAGGGCCGCCTCGTCCTTCTCGAGACGCCGGATCTCCTCGTCCGCCCCGTCGATCCCGTCGAGCTCCTCGCGGGCCGACCGACCGGTCTCGATCACCTCGTCGAGCGTCCCGCCGTACTTCCGCTTCAGGCGGTAGAGCTCGTCGAGCCGGGCGCGGATGTCCTCGAGCCGCGCCGGATCGTGGTCGACCGCATCGCCATACCGACCCACCTCTCGTCCGAGCTCCTCGAGCGATCGGAGCGCATTCTCGTGCAGGTCGAGGAAGTGGCGCGCGGAGGGGTCGATGTCGACGAGGTCGCGCAGACTGCGGCCGAGCTCGCCGAGCCGCTCGACGACCGCACCGTCGGCCTCGTACAGCCCATCGCTCAGACCGCGCGCCAGCGCGATCAGGTCCTCGGAGTGCCCGAGACGTCTCGCCTCGGTCTCGAGCCTCTCGTCCTCCCCCGCTTCCAGACCGGCGCCCTCGATCTCATCCGCCTTGAACCGCAGGTAGTCGGCGCGCTCGCGCCCCTCCCGCGCGCCCGCTCGGACCTCGTCCAGCCGCTCCCGGATCTCCGACCACCGGTCGTGGGCACCGGCGAGCTCGGCCGCCAGATCGGTGTGCTCGCCGAACGCGTCGAGGATGCGACGCTGCTCGGACCGGTCGAGGAGACGCTGGTGCTCGTGCTGTCCGTGCAGGTCGAGGAGCCGCTCGCCGAGCGTCCTGAGGAGCATCGTCGTCGAGGGCGACGAGTTCACCCACGCGCGGTGTCGCCCTTCGCGGCGAAGCTCGCGGCGCAGGATCAGCCACCCATCCTCGACGTCCACTCCGGCCTCCTCGCAGGCGGCGAGCACGGCCGGGTTGTCGCCCACCTCGAAGCGGCCCTCCACGACGGTCCGCCCCGAGCCGGCGCGGATCATGTCGGCCGACGGGCGCCCGCCGACGAGCAGACCCAGCGCCTCGACGAGGATGGACTTGCCCGCCCCGGTCTCGCCCGTGAGAACGGCCAGACCCGGTCCGAGCTCGAGCGTCATCTCCTCCACCACCGCGAAATCGCGGATCCGCAGCTCTCTCAGCACGCGGAGTCCCCGTCGCCGAGCGGGCGGACGTCGCCCCACCGGAGCTTTCGCCGCAACACGCCGAAGAACGGATGCCCGGGCAACCGCAGCAGCCTGAGCGGGTGGTCGGACTGCACGACCTCCACCCGGTCGCCGACAGACAGCGTCTGTCCGCTCTGCCCGTCGACCGTGAGCGTCAGATCATCGAAGTCGGAGAGGAGCTCGACCGAGATCCGGGTCGACGCCGGGAACACGACGGGTCGCACGGCGAGGGTGTGCGGCGAGATCGGTGTCGCGATGATCGCCGGCATCGTCGGAACGACGATCGGCCCGCCCGCCGACAGGCTGTAGGCCGTGGATCCCGTCGCGGTGGCGAGGATGATCCCGTCGGCGCTGTAGTGACCGACCTCCTCGTCGTCGGCCCACAGCCGCAGCGTGATCAGCCGGGCGAACCCGCTCTTGTGTACCACCGCGTCGTTCACGGTGTAGTGCGATTCGGCGCGAGCGGGGTCGGCGGCAGCCGCGTGCCCGTCGCCCACCACACGCACATCGAGTGCGACCCGTTCCTCGATCGCCCCCTCGCCGTTCACCACCGCCTCGAGCGCGTCCCCGAGCTCTTCGCGGGCGACGAGCGTGAGAAAGCCCAGGCGCCCCAGGTTGCACCCGACCACGGGGATCCCGCGTCGACCGGCCGCGCGAGCGCCGCGCAGGAGCGTCCCGTCCCCCCCGAGCGTGAGGACCAGATCCACATCATCCTCCTCGAGGTCCACGACCGGGTGGTCCCCGCGCCCGAGCGCCTCCTCGAAGAGCAGCTCGAGACCGAGACCTCCGGCCGCCCGCTCGAGGTCCTCGATGACGCCATCGAGGTCGTGATAGTGGGGGTTCCCGATGACCCCCAGCCGCTTCACCCGTCCACTCCCGTTCGACGCCGCATCATCACCGCTCCCTGTCCACGACGAGCGAGGCGATCGTGGCGAGACCCGACGGATCCGCCAGCCCCGCGATCTCCCGGCGCGCGTCCTCAACGAGCTCTTCCGCCCGGGCACGCGCGGCGTCGAGCCCGACGACGTTGGGGTAGGTGGCCTTCCCGAGCGCCGCATCGCGCCCGCCGGCCTTCCCCATCGACTGCGCCGTCCCGGTCACGTCCAGGATGTCATCCACGACCTGGAACGCCAACCCGAGCGACCGGCCGTAGCGGCCGAGTCGGGCCACGTCACCTTCGTCGGCGCGCCCCGCGACCCCGCCCATCAGACAGGCCGCCTCGATGAGCCGCGCCGTCTTTCCCGCATGGATACGGTCGAGCTCCGCGACGCCGACGGGGCGTCCCTCCGCACGAAGATCGAGGAGTTGTCCGCCGACCATGCCGCTCCCGCCGGCCGCCGAGGTCAGAAGCCTCACGAGACGGGCCGTCACCGCGTCGGCCAGCCCGAGATCGCTCGCCGCGATCCCGACGGCCTCGACCGCGAGCGGCATGAGGGCGGCGCCGGCGAGTATGGCCGTCCGCCCGCCGTACCGCATGTGCACCGTGGGTCGTCCGCGGCGCAGGTCGTCGTCGTCCATACACGGGAGATCGTCGTGCACGAGCGAATAGGCGTGGACGAGCTCGACGCTGCACGCGAGCCGCCGGACACCCCGAGGAACGGGCTCCGACCGGGCCTCGGAGCGCCGCACGGAGGTCCAGGCGGCGACCATGAGCAGCGGGCGGATACGCTTGCCGGGGGCCAGGACGGCGTACCGGATGGCCTCCGCCATCGGTCCGGGGCACCCCTCCAGACCGACCGACAGCACGTCCTCGAGCCCGACGTCGATCGCCATGCGGGTCGTCTCGAGGTCGATGACCGACCGCGCCGGGACCGGCACCGCGGTCACCCCTCCTCGTCCGGAGTCTCGAAGGGACGCGTCTCGAGCGCTCCGGAAGACGTCTCGATCAGCTCCTCCACCCGGCCCTCGGCCTCGGCAAGCCAGGCATTCGCGGCCTCGAGCCGCTCGAGTCCCTTGCGGAACAGGGCGATCGCGCCGTCGAGATCGACATCCTCCCCGTCGAGCCGCGACACGATCTCTTCGAGCTCGGCGAGCGTCGCCTCGAAGTCGAGCTCGGCCGCGCCGGGGCGGTCCTCGTCCTCGGGCCGGGCACGCACGTCACGGTCGCTCACTCGGCGCCTCCCTCGCCCCGCCGGTCGTCGTCGCTCACTGACTCCGTCGTGGCGCGGACCGAGCCGTCGCGTACCCTGAGCCGGAACGGTGCCCCCGGCTCGAACTGCGCGACCCTCGACAGGACCGTCCCACCGTCGTCGACCGCCACCGCGTATCCGCGGCTCAACGTCGCCAGCGGGCTCAGGGCATGGAGTCGCCCGGCCGCCGTCGCGACGCGGGCGCCTGCACGCTCGAGCCGCGCGCGCACCAGACCCGGGAGGATGCGCTCGCAGGTCGAGAGCCGCGCCCTTCCCCGCTCGATTCGTCGCCGGAGACCCCGCGCCAGGCCGCCCGAGATCCCGGCGATCCTCGCCCGCACCGCATCGCGGTCCGGAGTCGTCAGCTCGGCCGCGACGGACGGCGTCTGAGCGCGCAGATCGGCAACCAGCTCGCACAGCGTCACGTCGACCTCGTGACCGATCGCGCATACGATGGGTATCGGGCAGGCCGCGACGGCCCGCACGGCGATCTCGTCGTTGAAGCACCAGAGGTCCTCCACCGACCCGCCGCCGCGCGTCAGGATGATCGCGTCGATGCCCGGCAACCGCGCGGCCCGCGAGAGGGCGTCACGGATGTCGAGCGCGGCCGCCTCTCCCTGCACGCGGCAATCGCACACCACGACGTCGAGCCACGGCGCACGACGGCGAAACACCGTGAGGACGTCCCGAAGCGCGGCCCCCGATCGGGAGGTGACGACGGCGACCCGACGCGGAAACCCGGGGAGCGGACGCTTTCGGGCCGGATCGAGGAGTCCCTCGGCCGCGAGGGTCCGGCGGAGCTTCTCGAAGGCGAGCCGCCACAACCCCTCGCCGGCCGCCTCGAGCTGTCTCACGATCACCTGGAAGCGGCCGCGCTGCGCGAACAGGGTCGGCTGCCCGAACACGGCGACCTCCATGCCGTCCTCGGGGTCGGTCGGCAGTCGCCAGGCGTCGCCGGAGAACATGACGCAGTCGACCTCCGCGTCGTCGTCGCGGAGCCGGAAGTAGCGGTGCCCGCTGCCGTGCGCGTTCCAGTTCGACACCTCGCCGCGGATCCACAGCTTCGGCACGCGGTCCTCGAGGAGACGCTGCGTGGCATGGTTCAGCGCCGAGACGGAGATCGCGCGCTGAGCGGTGCGCCCGTCGGGGCGAACCGGCTCGAAGAACTCGATCTGGTCGGGCGGCAGCGCGTCTGGCGACATGGGCGCCTCAGACCGCCGCGGCCGCAGCCCCCTCGAGCGTTCGTCGGGCCGCCGTCACGGTGTTCCTGAGGAGCATCGCGATCGTCATGGGCCCCACACCGCCCGGGACCGGCGTGATCCAGTCGGCGCGCTCCGCGGCGGCCTCGAACTCGACGTCGCCCACCAGGCGGTACCCGCGCTCGGTGGTCGGGTCATCCACGCGGTTTACGCCGACATCGATCACCACCGCGCCCTCACGCACCATGTCGCCCTTCACGATCTCCGGGACGCCCACGCCGACGATGAGGATCTCGCCCTGACGGGTGATGCTCGGCAGATCCACCGTGCGGCTGTGTGCGACCGTGACCGTGGCGTTCGCCCCCGGCTCCTTCTGGAGCATGATCGTCGACATCGGCATCCCCACGATGTTCGAGCGTCCGACGATGACGACGTGCTTGCCGGTCGTATCGACGCCGGTGCGCTTGATCAGCTCCTGCACGCCGGCGGGCGTCGCGGGACGGAACGCGTCGGGATCGCCCTGCGCCATCCGCCCCTGGTTGACGGGGTGGAAGCCGTCGACGTCCTTCGAGGGGAGGATGCGCTCCGTCACCTCGCGTTCGTTCAGGTGCTTCGGGAGCGGCAGCTGGACGAGAATCCCGTGGATCGCCGGATCCTCGTTCAGGTCGTCGACGATCGCGAGAAGCTCCGCCTGCGTGATGTCCGCCGGGGGCGTGATGTCGCGCGCATGGAGCCCGGCCTCGGCGCACGCCCGGGTCTTCATCCGCACGTACACGTGGGATGCCGGGTCGTCGCCCACGAGCACGACGCCGAGCCCCGGCTTCACGCCCACCGCGGTGAGCTCGGCCGCGTCCTCCGCGACCTCCGCCCGGATTTCCGCGGCGATCTTCCTTCCGTCGATGAGTTTTGCGCGCATGGGTCTCCGGTGAGTGTCTGGTGAATCCGTCGTCGGGATCGGGCCTGCCGCCGCGGGTCGCCACGCGCGAGTCAGCGCGCGAAGTCCACCGTCCGCGTCTCTCGCACGACCACGACCTTGATCTGTCCGGGGTACTGCAATTCGTTCTCGATCCGGCGAGCGGTGTTCTCCGAGAGCTCGGCCATCTCCTGGTCGGAGATCTTGTCGGGCGTGACCATGATCCGGATCTCGCGTCCCGCCTGGATCGCGTAGACCTTCTCGACCCCCTCGTACGAGCTGGCGATCTCTTCCAGCTTCTCGAGCCGCTTGACGTAGTGCTCGAACGACTCGCGGCGGGCTCCCGGTCGCGCTCCCGAGATGGCATCGGCGGCCGTCACCAGGAACGTCTCGGGGTAGCGGGCCGCCTCCTCCCCGTGATGCGCGCGGATCGCGTTCAGCACGCCGTCCTTCTCGCCGCACCGCTTGCAGAGCTCGTAGCCGATCTCGACGTGGCTCCCCTCCTGCACGTGGGTCAATCCCTTGCCGATGTCGTGCAGAAGGCCCATGCGCTTGACCAGCCCCGTGTCGAGATCGAGCTCGGCGGCCATGTTGGCCGCGATGAGGGCGACCTCGCGTGCATGGTGGAGCTGGTTCTGCCCGTAGCTGGTCCTGAACTTCAGGACACCCAGCACTTCGAGCAGGTTGGGGTGCAGGTCGTGAATCCCCAGCTCGTACACCACCTCCTCCGCGGCCTCGCGCATCGACTTGTCGACGTCTTCGCGAGCCTTCTCGACGACCTCCTCGATCCGACCGGGGTGGATGCGCCCATCGACCACGAGCCGTTCCATCGCGAGACGCGCGACCTCGCGCCGAACCGGGTCGAAGCACGACAGGATCACGGCCTCGGGGGTATCGTCGACGACGACGTCGACCCCGGTCGCGGCCTCGAAGGACCGGATGTTTCGGCCCTCCCGTCCGATGATCCGCCCCTTCATGTCGTCGTTCGGAAGCGCCACGACCGAGACGGCCGCCTCGGACGAGTGGTCGACGGCCAGCTTCTCGATGGCCTGCGAGATGATCTTCTTCGCCTCGCGCTCGGCATCCCGGCGGGCCCGCTCGCGGACTTCGCGTAGATGTTGCGCCGCGTCGGCCTTCGCCTCGTCCTGGATCTGGCTGACGAGCTCGCGCCGGGCTTCCTCGCGGCTCAGCCCCGAGAGCTTCTCGAGTCGCCGGTTGAGCTGCTCGGCGCGCTCCCCGAGCTCGCCCTCGAGGCCCTCGAGACGTTCCCGGTCGCGCTCGACGGCTTCGCGCCGCTGATCGATGCGCTCCTGGCGCTGATCCAGCGCCTCGAGCTTTCGGTCCAGCGCCTCGGTCCGCTCGGCAGCCCGCTGTTCGAGCCTTTCGAGCTCGCCACGTCGGCGCTCGGCCTCGCCCGCCCACTCCTCGCGGAGCTTCTGCGCTTCCTCACGCCCCGCGAGCTCCGCCGTCTTCCGGACGCTGTCGGCATCCCTCTCGGCGGCATCGCGAATCGAGCGAGCTTCGGCTTCAAGCCTGCCGCGGGCACGGTGCAGTCCGCGGCGTTCTATGACGATCCCGAGCAGGATCCCGACAACGGCGGCCGCGATGGAGACGAGCGCCACCGTCTGAAGACTCATCCGGCACCTCAACGATCTATCAAGAAAAACCGGTGGACACGTCCACCGGTGCGCACAGCCAGGCGCCGGCCGGGCCGGACGCCATCTATCTAGCTCGACAGGCTCGTCGCCTGTGATCGGACCACGTTACGCACCTGAGACGAGAAGTTGAGCCGGGGCTAAACGCCCCGCAAGCAGTCGCGAGGGGCGCTCAGGAATCGAGCGGCAACTCGGCGTTCTCGACCTCGCCTTCCCCGTCGACCCGCTCGAGTCGCGACACCAGGTCCGCGACCCGCGCGCGTACGGTCTCGGTGAGACCGGCCGCCTCGGCGCGCGCCCGGAAGAGCTCGTCGGTGATCTTGAGAGCCGCGAGGATCGCGGCCTTGTGGGGCTCGGCGACGTGCCCGCCGACGTGCGCCTCCTGGATCGCTTCATCGACGTAACGCGCGCACTCCTTCGTATACTGCTCGCCCAGATCCGTGCGGATCTGGTAGTCCTCGCCGAAGATCGTGACGCGGACCGTCGTGTTCTCGGGGCTCATACCTCGTCCTCGACCACCGCGAGACGTTTGCGCAGCCGCACGGCGCGCTCCTTCGCCTCGAGCAGGATCTCGCGCAGCTCCCGGTTCTCGGCGGCGAGCCGCGACAGCCGCTCGTCGATGTCTCCCGGGTCCTCTCCGCCGGTCCCCGCGAGGGCCTCGCGCAACGACGCGTACTGGTTCGCCATCTCTGCGCTACGAGCCCTGAGCGCCTCGTAGTCGGCGAGCACGCGCTCGACCGACGCCGTCAGGCGATCGAGAAGGCCGTCTATCTCCGTGGCGCTCTCAGGACGATCGGATTCTGGCATCGAACCGCTCTTCGAGTACGGCGGAGATCGCGCTCATCTCCGCCTCGACTTCATCATCTGTCAGCGTACGGTCGTCCGCTCTGAAGCGAAACGCCCACCCGAGGCTTCGCCGCCCGTCGCCGACCCCCTCCCCTTCGTACACGTCGAACAACCGAACGGATTCCAGCAGGTCGGAGGCCGTATCTCCCACGATAGATTCGACTTCCGCCGCCTCCACCGCCAGTGGCACCGTGATCGCCAGATCGCGCCGGACCGCCGGGTACGACGACAGCGGGCGGTAGACGGCGGGCTCGCGTCGCCGAACGGCGGCCAGCTCGAGCTCGAGCGCCCACAGGGACGCCGCCCAGGGGGGCGAATCCACCACGGCGTCCACGACCGCACCCGCCACCCCGACGGTGACGCCGTCCTGCACGATCCTGAAGCCCCGCCGATCGAGCCAGGCGCCCCCCAGCTGCGCGGCTACCGGGTCGGCGTCCGCCCCCAGCGGCTCGAGCGTCGCGTCGCACAGCGAGCCGGCGACCTCCTCGGCGAGTCCCTTCAGATCCCAGGTGTCGAGATCCGCCCCCTCGTCACCCCAGTGGTCGGGCGCCCTTCTTCCGGTGATCACGAGCCCGAGCCTCGACGACTCCGCGTAAGGCGCCAGCGCCGCGCTCCGATCGGCGGTGGCATCCCCGTTCGACGAGGCCCCGGGGTCGACCAGATCGAACACCGTTCCGATCTCGAACAGACGGATGTCACGTCGACCGCGTGCGAAGTTGTGCTCCACGCGCCGCAGAAGAACCGGCACCATCGCGCTACGCAGATAGCTCTCCTCCGCCGACAGCGGGTTCGGCACGGGGACCCGCGCCTGCATCCCCCGGTGCTCCTCGGGCATGAAGCTCAGGCTGCGCGCCTCGAACAGACCCCGCCCGGCGAGGAGAACCCGAGCGCGCTCGGCGCGATCGAAGCCGGGGTGCTCGGGGACCGCGCTGCTTCGAAACCGTCGATCCTCATCGGGGAATCGGTCGTAGCCGTGGCGCCGCGCCACTTCCTCGACGAGATCGATCTCGCGCGTGATGTCGCCCCGCCACCCGGGAATCGAGTAGAACACGGCGCCGTCCTCACCGAGATCGCCCGTCCTCGCAAACCCGACGGGCTCGAGCAGACGCGCGATCGCCTCGTCGTCGGGCGCGATCCCCAGCACCTGACGCACGCGGGACGCCCGAAGCGGGAGGTCAGTCGGAGCCGCGGGCTCGGGCCCCACCCGAATCGCCACGTCCTCCGCGGTGCCGCCCGCGACCGCGAGGATGAGCTCGACGCAGCGCCTGAGCGCGTCCCCCTGCGCGTGGACGTCGATCCCGCGCTCGAAGCGGTACGAGGCGTCCGTGGCGAGCCCCACGTCCCGAGCCGTCCTTCGCACGCTCAGCGGGTCGAACGCGGCGCACTCGATGAGGAGGTCCACCGTCTCACCCGACACCTCCGAATCCGCACCGCCCATGACGCCGGCGAGCGCGACGGCGCGGTCGCGATCGGCGATCACGGTGTCCGCCGGCCCCAGCGTCCTGGTCTCGCCGTCGAGCGTCTCGAGCACCTCGCCGCCCCCGGCCGCCCGGACCCGGATCTCCGGACCCGCCAGTCTCGCCAGGTCGAAGGCGTGCAGCGGCTGGTTGCGCTCGAGCAGCACGTAGTTCGTCGCGTCCACCACGTTGTTGATCGGGCGCGACCCGGCAGCGAGCAGCCGCCCCGTCAGCCATGCGGGCGACGGTCCGATCTCGACGCCGCGCACGACCGCGGCGAGATACCGCGAGCAACGGTCGGGGGCTTCGATCCGCACGGTGACGCCGGCCCCGGACGCCTCCTCCGACCCGTCGGCCCACGCCGGCGTCCACGAAGTCCCGAAATCGCGCTCCACGAGCGGCCCGTCGGCCAGCTCGCGCGCGATCCCGAGGTGGCAGGCGAGATCCACCCGGTTGGGGTTCAGATCGAGCCCGATCCGAACATCCGGGAGCCCCAGCGCGTCGATCAGCCGCGTCCCCGGGTCGATGTCGTCGGCGAGCCGCATGATCCCGCCCTTATCGCGACCAAGTCCTAACTCCATTTCAGAACACAACATGCCGTGGCTCATCTCACCACGAATCTTGCGTGCCTCGATCGTGAAGCCGGCGGGAAGCGTCGTGCCCACGGGGACGTACGGGTATGCCGCCCCCTCGACGATCACGGGCGCGCCGCACACGACGTCGATCGGATCGTCGGCGCCGGTGTCGACCACGCACAGGCTCAGCCGGTCGGCGTTGGGGTGGTCGCGGCGTCCGAGCACCCTCCCTACGACGATGTGCTCGAGTCCCTCGCCGACCCGGTCGAAGTCTTCCACGGCCGCGGCGATCATGCTCAGCCGCTGTGCGATCTCCCGCGGGTCGTCATCGAGTCCCGGGACGATCTCGCGCAGCCAGTTGATCGAGGCCTTCACGAGAACTGCTCCAGAAACCCGACGTCCCCCTCGTACAGCAACCGCATGTCGGGGATGCCGTGACGCACCATGGCGATCCGCCCCGGTCCCATCCCGAAGGCGTACCCCGTGTACCGCTCGGGATCGTACCCGACGGCCTCGAACACGGCCGGATCCACCATCCCGGCGCCCATGATCGTGATCCACCCGGTGCGCTTGCACGTCGAGCAGCCGCTTCCCGCGCAGACGCTACAGGTCACGTCCACCTCCGCCGACGGCTCGGTGAACGGATAGAACGACGGCCGGAACCGGCTCTTCGTCGCGGGCCCGAAGAAACGGCGCACGAAGTGCTCGATCGAAGAGCGGAACTCGATGAAGTCGACGCCTTCGTCCACGGCGAGCCCCTCGATCTGCTCGAACGCCGGCGCGTGCGACGGATCGAAGGAGTCTCGACGGTAGGCGAGCCCGGGAACGAGCACCCGCACGGGAGGCTGGTAGCTCTCCATGACGCGCGCCTGCATCGGCGACGTATGGGTGCGGAGGATGACGTCATCGTCCAGGTAGAACGTGTCCATCATGTCCGCCGCCGGGTGATCGAGCGAGATGTTGAGAGCCGTGAAGTTGTACCACGTCGTCTCGATCTCGCGGCCCTCGACGCGGGTGAATCCCATGTCCCCGAAGATCCCGCAGATCTCGTCGATCACGCGCGTCACCGGGTGCACGCCGCCGCGCCACGCACGGCGGCCCGGAAGGGTGAGGTCGACACCGGCGTCGACGTCGCTCGAGGAGGTGGAGGCCAGGGAGGCCACGCCCGACTCGAACGCCCGGGTCAGGGACTTCTTCACCGCGTTCGCACGCTGCCCGACCACGGGCTTCTGATCCGGCTCGACCGACCCGATCGCGCTCATCGCGTCGGCCAGCTCGCCGTTGCGTCCCAGGTAGGTGACGCGTGCGGCTTCGAGTGCTTCCGAGTTGTCGGCCCGCTCGATCGCGGCCAGCCCACTCGCTTCGAGCTGCGCCAGCCGCTCGAGGAGGGCCGCCGCGCCGTCCGTCATCGGACGTGCGCTTTGGCAACCTCCGCGAGCTCGCTGAACGCGCCGGGATCACGGACGGCGAGGTCCGCGAGCATCTTCCGATTCAGCTCGACGCCGGCCCCCTTGAGGCCGCTCACGAACCTCGAGTACGAGATGCCGTTCTGACGGGCGGCGGCGTTGATGCGCGCGATCCACAGACGGCGGAAGTCCCGCTTGCGACGACGACGATCGCGATACGCGTAGGCCCAGCCACGCTCGACCGAGTTCTTGGCCGTGCGGTAAAGCTTCGAGCGCCCGCCGAACTGCCCGCGCGCCTCCTTCAGGATCTTCTTCTTGCGACGGTTCCTGGCCACGCTGTTCGTTGCGCGAGGCATCCCGCTCCTCCTGCTTCATCGACCGGCAGGCACGCCTCCCCTCCCCACGGGGGCGCACGCCTCGATCGGGTTCTTCAACTGTGGTTGTCTCGGGCGAGGGGAGCCCCCGCCGCTCGAATCGGGCAGCTACTCGCCCAACAGCCGCTTCACGCGTCTCTCGTCGGCCTTCGACACGAGAGTCTTCTTGCGCAAACGACGCTTACGCTTGGGACTCTTCTTCGTGAGGATATGGCTCGCGTACGCGCGCTGACGGCGGAACTTCCCGCCTCCGGTCTTCCGAAAGCGTTTCGCCGCAGAGCGGTTGGTCTTCATCTTCGGCATCGGTGCGATGCTCCCTTCCATGCGTCCGGCGAACGCCGGGCGGTTGGCTCTCTCCTGCCACCCCTCGGGGGCGGTCCCTGGCCCTGCCGTTCGGTCCCTAGCCCTGCTGTCTGTTCGGTGCGAGGAACATCGTCATGGTCCGACCCTCGTGCCGGATGTCCGACTCGACGACGGCCAGATCCAGAAGCCGTTCCTTGACGTCCTCGAGCAGTCGCACGCCGAGCTCGGGGTGCGTCACCTCGCGACCACGGAACATCAGCGTGAACTTGACCTTGTTGCCTTCCTCGAGGAATCGCCTCGCGTGCTTGAGCTTGAACTCGATGTCGTGGGTCTCGATCTTCGGGCGAAGCTTGACTTCCTTCACGCTGATGACGTGCTGCTTCTTCTTCTGCTCCCGCGCCTTGCGCGCCTGCTCGTACTTGTACTTCCCGTAATCCATCAGGCGGCACACCGGCGGCCGCGCGTTCGGCGCGACCTCGACGACATCCAGCCCCCT
>JAWWCR010000020.1:0-40742 GCA_033720355.1 Gemmatimonadota bacterium | reverse complement strand
GCCGCGAGGGCGCGGATCGCGGCCGCGACGGCACGTCCGGTGCGTCCGGCGGTGGCGTGTCCCTGCGAGATCCCCTGCCACCCGTCGGCGAGCGTCGAGTCGAGCTCCACCGAGCGCTCCCACGCCTCCATCGCCCCGGTCCAGTCCCACTCGCCGTGATGCCTCGCGAACCCGAGCACCGCGTACGCGATGGCAAGCCCGGGGTCGAGCCGAGTCGCGCGCTCGGCGGCTTCGATCGCGCGGGGGTAGGCCTCCGATGGAGCCTCGAGTCCCATGAACACGTGCGTCAGATACGTGTCGGAGAGCGCGGCCCACGCACGGGCGTAGGTCGAGTCGAGCGCGATCGCCTGGAGCGCGTACCGGCGCCCCAGGGCCACTCCCTCCTCGGTCACGCTCAGGTTGTGGAAGCGGCTCAGGAGCACCAGGCGGAACGCCTCCGGATCCGCCGTGGCGCGCTCGAGCAGCTCCTCCTCTTCATCGGGGTCGAGCTCGACCCGCAGGTGGCCCACGATCTCGCCCACGAGCGAGTCGTGCACCTCCAGGATGTCGGTCATCGGCTCGTCGAACTGACCGCTCCACAAGTTGTCGAGGGTCCGCACGTCGATCAGATCGGCACGGACGATGAGACGATCTCCGAGCTCGCTGACTTCGCCCGTCACGATTGCCGTCACGTCGAGCGCCGCCGCTGCCTGGCGCAGGTCGGTCTGACCGGTCGGATACCGGGCCGCCAGGGCCCGTGGCACCACGCGCAGCCCGGCGATCTGCGAGAGGCGATCGACGAGGCTGTTCGCGAGCCCGGCGCTCAGGTAGGCGCCCTCCGCGTTGGGGCTCGCGTTGTCGAACGGGAGGACCGCGATCGAGTCGATCGGGTCCGCGGCGATGCCCGGCGCGAGAAACCAGACGGCCACCAGGGCCGCGGCGGCCACGACGCCGCCGGCCAGCGCGCGCGTGCGTCTCGGAGGCGGCGCCGGCCCGGAGAAAGGGCGTGCCAGTCGACGCGCGACTTCGGTGGCGGACGCGGGGCGTCCGGACGGGTCGCGCGCCAGCATCTCGAGAACGAGGTCGCTCAGGTCGGGCGGAACCGCCGGGTTCGACACTGCCGGCGGTGTCGGGTCGGTCGCGAGGACGGCCGCGAGTTGCTCGCGCGCGGTGGCGCCGCCGAAGGGGGGGCGTCCGGTGAGCATCTGATACAGCACCACACCCAGACCCCAGACGTCGGTGCGGCCGTCGATCTCGCCGGCCTCGATCTGTTCGGGAGCCATGTAGCCCGACGTGCCGACGAACACCCCCGTCCCGGTGAGCCCGGGCCGATCCGCGAGCTTCGCGATCCCGAAGTCCAGGATCTTCACCTCACCGTCGGCCGTGATCATGAGGTTCGAAGGCTTGATGTCGCGATGCACGATGCCGTTTGCGTGCGCCCGCTCCAGACCCGCGGCGATCTGTCTCCCGATGCCGCGCGTCTCCTCCGGAGAGATACCCCCGCGTGCGAGCCGGTCCGAGAGCGTCTCGCCTTCGTAGAACGCCATGGCGATGAAGAGGCGGCCATCCGGCGCCTCGCCGACGTCGTAGACCGCGGCGACGTTGCGGTGATCCAGCGCCGAGGCGGCGCGCGCCTCGCCCTCGAAGCGGGCTCGGGTGGCAGGATCCGCGCTCCCTTCCGCCCGCAGCAGCTTGAGCGCGACCGTGCGGTCGAGCCGCTCGTCGACGGCTCGGAACACCTCCCCCATCCCCCCGGCGCCTACCCTTTCGAGGATCCGGTAGTGCGAGATGACGTCTCCCGGGGAGGGGGATGCGCTCACGGAACGCTCGGGGTCCTTCAGCAGCCTCCTACCGGTCGGCGACCGGCTCGAGACGCACGATCGGGGTGAGCCCCGCACGCCGGTTGTCGATGGCCAGGTAGATGAATCCATCGGGCCCCTGCCGGACATCCCGGATCCTGCCGATCCCGCGGACCAGCGTCTCTTCGGCGACGGTCACGCCGTCCTCATCCTCGCCGTCGCCCCCGCGTTCGAGCGTCAGCCGGGCGAGCTGCTCTCCGGCCATGCCGCCGACGAACAGATTGCCGCGCCACTCGGGGAATGCGTCACCCGTATACAGCAGAAGACCCGATGTGGCGATCGAGGGCACCCAGAAGTGCGTGGGGTTCTGCATCCCCTCCCGCATCGTGGCGCCGTGGATCGCCTCGCCCGACCCGTAGTTGACGCCGTATCCGACCACGGGCCACCCGTAGTTGACGCCCGGAAGGATACGGTTGAGCTCGTCGCCGCCCTGCGGCCCGTGCTCGGTCGCCCAGATGTCACCCGTCGCCGGGTCGATCACGAGCCCCTGCGGATTGCGGTGACCGTAGCTGTAGATTTCGGGCTGCGCGTTCGGGTCGTCGACGAAGGGGTTGTCGGACGGGATCGACCCGTCGTCGTTCACGCGATTGACCGTGCCGTGGTGGTTCGACACGTCCTGCGCCGGATGCGCTTCCAGATCTCCACGCGGCGGCGCCTGTCGGTCTCCGACCGTGATGAAGAGGTGGCCGTCGGGGTGAAAGGCGAGTCGCGAACCGTAGTGCCCGTTCCCCTCGCTCCGCGCCTCGAAGATCTCCTCGACATCGGTGAGCCGATCGTCCGCGAATCGTCCGCGGATGACGGCCGTGGTCCCGCGCTCCTGGTCAGCGAGCGGCTTGCTGTAACTGATGTAGAGCAGCCGGTTCGACGCGAAATCGGGGTGGGGGACGACATCGAGCAGACCGCCCTGTCCGACGGCGACGACCTCCGGCACCCCCTCCACGGCGTCCGGCAGGAGCCGCCCATCTCGGATGATCCGGAGACGCCCGGGTCGCTCGGTCACCAGGATGTCGCCATCCGGCAGGAAGGCGATCGACCAGGGGTGCTCGAGTCCGTCGGCGACGGTGACGACACGGTAGTCGTGGTACGCGGACCTCATGATGTCTTGCGCGGCTGTGGGCAGGGCGCAAACGAGGCCGAGGCAGGCGGCCAGGAAGGCCTGGCGGGTGCGGAACATCTGCATCTCCTGATGTCGGGAGGTGGGCGCGCGGATCGTCGCGGCTCGCTGTCGAAAGCTGATCCGGCCGGGGGAAGGTCGCAAGCGATGCCGCGACGCGCCGGCGCGGTCGTGGTGCGGGCATTCCCCGGCTCGTCGCGCCCCGGTCCCACTCGTCATACGCATCCGGCGCCGTGCCCGCACCCGCAGGAGCGTCCGGGGACCGGGGACGCCGCCGCAAAGGTCGCCGGCGAGTCGGACGCGGCCCATCTTTCGGGAGCACTTCGTCACGGAGACCCCACATGCCGACTCTGCGTACCGTCCTGCTCGTCTGCGCGATCGCCGCGACCGGCGCCGTCTCGCAGTCCCTCGCCACGCCGCGTGACGGCGGCGCCTCCGCCTCGGGGTTCGCCGCCGCCGTCGCGTTCGCCGGCGAAGATCTGCTCGTGGGGAGGACCGGTGCGGAGGTCCGGATGGCGACCTACCCGACCCCCGGCGCCCTCTACGTTTACCGGGCGGACCCTTCGGGCCGGTGGGGGATGTCGGGGGAGCTCCTGCCGTCCGATCGGGCGGTGGGCGACCTCTTCGGGGCGTCCGTCGCCGTCGAAGGCGATCGCCTCCTGGTCGGGGCCCCCGGGGCGGACGAGACTCGCGGTGTCGGCTACGTGTTCGAGCGCGTCGACGAGACATGGATCGAGCGCGCGCGGCTCGACGCAGCGACCGATGAGAACGCCGGGGCGGGGACCGCCGTGGCGATCGCGGGTGACGTCGTTTTCCTCGGGGCGCCCGGCGGTCTCGACGACCTCGCCGCGCTCGGCCAGCCCGCGGATCCACAACGCGGCGAAGTGATCGTCTTCGTGCGGACCGGTGAAGGTGACTGGGAGCTGCGGCAGCGCCTCACGAGCCCCGGCGACGACGATACGGACCGCTTCGGAGCCTCTCTGGTCGCGCGCGGCGACGACCTGTTCGTGGGCGCTCCGCGCCGCGATGGGACCGGGGCGGTCTACCACTTCCGGCGCGATGGCGACGGCTGGTCGCTGGCGGCCACCCTCGGGCCCGAGGGGGAGAAGGCCTCGTTCGGCCACGCCCTCGCGCTGCACGGCGAGGCGCTCCTCGTCTCCGCGCCGGGGCACGAGACGACTGGCGGCGTCTATGTGTTCGCCGACCTGGCGAGCGGCGAGTCGACGCGGATCGTCGCTCCCGAGGGCTCGCCCGGCCGGATCGCGTTCGGGACCTCGCTCGCCTCCGACAACGAGACCCTGCTCGTCGGTGCGGCGGCGGATGGCGCCGGCGACGGCCGCGTCCACGCGTTCGCCGGCGCGGCCCTCGAGCCGCTCGACGTGGTCGCCGCGGCGGATTTCGGCCCGGGATCGGCCTTCGGGACCAGCGTCGCCGTGTCGGGGAGCGTCGGCGCCGTCGGCGCCGCGCTCGCCGACCTGCGACTCGGCGCGGCCGCGATCCTCGCACGCGACGGAGGGTCGTGGCGGGTGGCGACCGGTCTCCACGATCCCGCCCGGACATCGGTGGCCGCGATCACGGGCGAAGAGGTGCGCTGCGAGGACGGGGAGGCGAAGGGATTCGCCTGTTCCGACGTCGATCTCGTCGCCTTCCTCCCCCTCGACGACCTCGGAGCCGGGCCCGCCTCGATCGCCAACGACATCTGGGGCTGGACGGACCCGGCCACCGGGCGGGAGTACGTCCTCCTGGGCAAGTCGAACGGAACGTCGTTCGTCGACATCACCGACGCGTCTGACCCCCTGTACCTGGGCGAGCTGCCGCTCCACGATGGCGCGAACGAGAATCTGTGGCGCGACATCAAGACCTATGCGAACCACGCGTTCATCGTCGCGGATGGGGCGGGCGCGCACGGTGTCCAGATCTTCGACCTCACACAGCTCCGCGACGTGACGGACCCGCCTCGCACGTTCGAGGAGACGGGTCACTACGACGGGGTGTTCAGCTCGCACAACATCGTCATCAACGAGGAGACCGGGACGGCATACGCCGTCGGGAACAGCGGTGGAGGGCCCTGCGGGGGTGGGCTGCACATGCTCGACGTCCGCGACCCGCGCTCGCCGGTGTTCGCGGGCTGCTACAACGACGCGGGCATCGGCGGGTTCGCCGGCGCCGGGTACACGCACGATGCACAGTGCGTCCTCTACGATGGGCCCGACGAGCGGTATACGGGCCGCGAGATCTGCTTCCACGCGTCGATCAGCGCGCTCGCGATCTCGGACGTGACGGACCGCGAGAACCCCGTGAGCCTCTCGAACGCCGACTACCCTGGCGTCGTGGCGGCCCACCAGGGGTGGCTGAGCGAGGACCGCCGGTACTTCTTCATGGGCGACGAGCTCGATGAGGACTCGGGCACCGTGGGGAATACCCGCACGCTCGTGTGGGACGTCGCCGAGCTCGACGATCCGGTCCTCGTCACCGAGTACTACGCCGATACGAGGGCGATCGACCACAACCAGTACGTCCGCGGGGACTATCTGTACCAGTCGAATCTGATGGCGGGACTCCGGATCCTCGACATCTCGAATCCCGAGAACCCCGTAGAGGTCGCGTTCTTCGACACGGTCCCGCAGGACGACGACGCCACCGCGTTCGGCGGCAGCTGGAGCAACTACCCCTTCTTCCCCAGCGGCGTGATCGCCGTCTCGAGCTGGAACGAGGGGCTCTTCATCCTCAGAAAACGAGAACCGGCGCTCGTCCCGTAAGCGCGCGCGCCACCCGACCCGGAGGTTTCGAATGCGGCTTCGTGTCGCTTTCATCGCCGTGCCGCTGACCGCCGCCGCCGCGGCCGCGCAGCAGACGCCATCGCTCGAGGCCGAGGACTACGCGCGGTCCGAGCGTCTGCTCGCCTCCCATACGTCCGCGCTCGTCCTGGGCGACGCGGTCTCGCCCACCTGGATGGAGGACGGTCGGTTCTGGTACCGCAACCGGTTCGAGCAGGGCGAGGAGATCGTCGTCGTCGACCCCGCATCGGCATCGCGGGACCGGGCCTTCGACCACCAGCGACTCGCCTCGGCGCTCTCGGCGGTCACGGGAGAGTCCCATGCGGCGTTCGCGTTGCCCGAGCGCGGGTTCGAGCTGGAGCCCGCGACGGCCGTCTTCGAGGTCTCGG
Organism: Gemmatimonadota bacterium; assembly: GCA_033720355.1. Lineage (GTDB taxonomy): Bacteria > Gemmatimonadota > Gemmatimonadetes > Palauibacterales > Palauibacteraceae > Palauibacter. The sequence continues at coordinate 34,624 of JAWWCR010000020.1, read as the reverse complement.
GCGAGCGCTATGCCTGTGACACGGACGCCTATGCGTGCGAGCGGCGGACAGCCGATCCGCCGCCCTCCGGACGTGCCGACGTCGTCTCGCCGGACGGACGCCGCGCCGCGTTCATCAGGGGACACGACCTGTGGGTGCGCGACGTCGCGACCGGGGACGAAACGCGTCTCACGGAAGACGGCGAGCCCGACTTCGGATACGCGACGAACAACGCCGGGTGGGTCAGGAGCGACCGCCCCGTGCTCGCGTGGGCCCCCGATTCGCGCCACATCGCGACGTTCCGGCACGATGGCCGAGGGGTCGGAATGATGTACCTGGTCGACACGAAGGTCGGTCACCCCGAGCTCGACGCGTGGCGGTACCCGCTTCCCGGCGACTCGCTGATCTTCCGTATCGAGCGTGTCGTGATCGACGTCGAGGCCCCCGCAGGCGAGCGAGTGGTCCGTCTCGGGATGCCCGCCGACCAGCACCGCTCGACGGTCTGCGACCACGTGTACTGCGGCGGTACGTTCGCCGACGTGGAGTGGAAGGACGACTCCTCCGGCTTCGCCTTCGTATCGAGCTCGCGCGACCACAAGGAAGCGCGTGTGCGGTGGGCGGACGCCACGACCGGCGAGGTACGGAATCTGTTCGAGGAGGTGGAGGACACCTTCTTCGAGTCGGGCGGAAACTGGCGGGTGCTGTCGGCGGCGAACCAGATCCTGTGGCGCTCGCAGCGTGACGGCTGGGCGCACCTCTACCTGTACGACATGCGGACGGGCGACATGATCCGGCAGGTGACGCGGGGCGCCTGGAACGTGCACCGGGTTCTGGATGTGGACGAGGACGAGCGCACCGTGACCTTCATCGGCAATCACCGCGAGCCCGGCGACCCCTACTTCCAGTACCTGTATCGTGCCGGGCTCGACGATGGAGCCGTCGCGCTGCTGACGCCCGACAGCGCGAACCACGTCGTCTCGCCCTCGCCGGATGGCCGCTGGTTCGTCGACGTCGCGTCGACGCCGACGATCCCGCCCACGAGCGTGCTGCGGGACCGCGACGGGGGTGAAGTCCTCCAGCTCGAGGAGGCGGACATCTCGAGGCTCAGGGCCGCCGGCTGGACGCCCCCGATCCCGTTCACCGTCGCGGCGAGGGATGGCGAGACCGACATCCACGGGCTGATGTTCGTGCCCTCCGACCTGGACGAGACGGCGGAACACCCGGTGATCAACTACCTGTATCCGGGGCCCCAGTCGGGGAGTGTCGGGAGCCGGAGCTTCCGGTCCGCGCACCGGGACCTCCAGTCCCTCGCCGAGCTCGGCTTCGTCGTGATCGAGCTCGACGCGATGGGAACCCCCATGCGCTCGAAGGCGTTCCACGACGCCTACTACGGAAACATGGGCGACAACGGGTTGCCCGATCAGATCGCCGGAATCCGCGAGCTCGCCTCGCGTCACTCCTGGATCGATCTCGATCGGGTGGGGATCTACGGGCACTCGGGAGGTGGGTTCGCCTCCACCGATGGCATCCTCCGCTACCCGGATTTCTACAAGGTCGCCGTGTCGCAGGCCGGGAACCACGACAACCGGAACTACGAAGACGATTGGGGGGAGAAGTGGCAGGGGCTGCTGGAGACCTACCCGGACGGCACGACCAGCTACGACAACCAGGCGAACCAGCTCCTCGCGGAGAACCTCGTGGGGAAGCTGCTGATCGCGCACGGGACGACCGACACCAACGTCCCCCCGTCGAACACGATGCTCGTGGTCGACGCCCTCATCGCCGCGAACAAGGACTTCGATCTCCTTCTGCTCCCGAACAGAGGTCACGGGTTCGGGAACGAGCCGTATATGATGCGGAAGCGCTGGGACTATTTCGTGCGGCACCTGCTCGGCGCCGAGCCGCCCCGCGAGTACCGGTTCGGAGAGCTCGAACCGCTGGTTCCGTAGCGGGTCGCTCCGGAGCTCCGGGAGCCGTCGGGGACCGACGGGGCGCAACGACGTGGTGACCCTCGCCTCCGCTCCGGCGGCGGCCGCCGCCGAGCTGCCGTTCCTCTCGCAGCTCGTTCTCGTGTTCGCGGTGGCCGCGGCGTTCACCTACGTCTGCCAGCGGCTGCGCCTCGTCCCGATCATCGGGTTCCTGGTGGCCGGCATCGCGGTCGGGCCCCACGCGCTCGGACTCGTCGACAGCCCGGAGCTCATCTCGGGGATGGCGGAGATTGGCGTCATCCTCCTCCTGTTCACGATCGGCGTCGAGTTCAGTCTTTCGAAACTCGCCCTCATCCGCCGCTTCATCCTGATCGGAGGCGGCATCCAGGTGGGGCTCACGGTGGGACTCACGTGCCTCCTGCTGCTCCTGGCCGGCGCCGACTGGAGAGTCGGCATCTACACGGGCTGTCTCGTCGCCCTCAGCAGCACCGCGATCGTCCTCAAGCTGTTCTCGGACGCCGGGACGACGGACACGCCGGTCGGGAGAATCGGGCTGGGCGTCCTGATCTTCCAGGACCTCGCCGTCATCCTGATGGTGCTGCTCGTACCGGTTCTGGCCGGTGCGGGGAGGGGCGCCGTGCCCATCCTGCTAACGCTCGGTCGCGCGCTGCTGATCATCGTCGCGACGCTCGCGCTCGCCTCGCGCGCCGTGCCGCTTCTTCTCGACCGCGTGGCGGCGGCCCGCAACACCGAGCTCTTCCTCCTCACGGTCGTCGTCATCTGCTTCGGGATCGCGTGGCTCACGAGCCTCGGTGGCGTGAGCGTGTCGCTTGGCGCCTTCCTGGCCGGTCTCGTGGTGAGCGGCAGCCGGTTCCGCGAGTACGCCGTGGGCGAGATCCTCCCGCTGCGGACGTTGTTCAACGCCGTGTTCTTCGTCTCCGTCGGGATGCTTCTCGATGTGGGTATCGTCGTCGAGCGCCCGCTCCTCGTCCTGGGGATCGCAGCCGGGGTGCTCGTCCTGAAGGGGACCGCGACCCTCGTGGGCGTTCTCGCTCTCCGGTACCCGCTCCACGTGGCCGGTCTCGTCGCCCTCTCGCTGGCGCAGATCGGCGAGTTCTCCTTCGTGCTCGAGGTCGCGGGTCGCGCGGAGGGTCTGACTCCCGGCGGGTTCGGCGACGAGGGACGGCAGGTCTTTCTGGCGGTCACGGTGCTGCTCATGACGGCGACGCCGTTCCTCGTCCGCGCCGGATCGCGGATGCCCGGAATGGCGGGCGACGATGGTCCCGTCACGGGGACGGCGCCGGACACGACAGGTCCGATCGGAAGCCCGCGCGTCCCGGCCCGGGGGCACGTCGTCGTCTGCGGGTACGGTCTTGCCGGTCGCTCGATCCAGAACGCGCTGGGGCAACTCGGTATCCCGCACGTCGTCGTCGATCTGAACCCGGTCTCGGTGCTCGAGGCGCAGGCGTTCGGGATTCCGGCCGTGTACGGCGATCTGACGCGAGGGTCGGTGCTCGAGGAAGTGAACGCGCACGCCGCCCGGCTCGTCGTCATCGCGATCAACGATACCGAGGCCACCAAGCGCATCGCGCAACGCGTCAAGATCAGCCACGCCGAGATCGAGGTCGTCGTCCGGGTGCCCTACGCCGTCGACGCACCGCCGCTGCGGGAGATCGGTTGCGAGGTGGTCGTCGTCGAGGAGGTCGAGTCGGCGGTACACCTGCTCGAGGAGACGCTGCACGGCTGCTCGGTACCCGCGGAGGAGGTCGAGATCCAGATCGCGCGGCTGCGGTGCCGCGGGGAGCTCGACGAGACGTAGGAGGCTGCGGCTCCGCAGTGGGACCCGCTACCCGGCGGTCCCTCGCTCGAGACCGGTCATGTCGAGGATACGGCTCGCGATCTCCTCGATCGACATCCGGGTCGTGTCGAGGTAGGGGATGCCCAGCCTGCGGAACAACCCCTCGGCCTGTCGAATCTCGAAGCCGACCTGCGCGGACGAAGCGTACGTGCTCCCGGGCCGCCGCTCGTTGCGGATCTCCTCGAGACGCTCGGGCGCGATCGTCAGCCCGAAGAGCCTGTCGCGGTGCTGCGGCAGGGTCGCGATGCGGCCCCGGTTCTCGAACTCATCCTCGGTGAGGGGGAAGTTGGCCGCGTAGATCCCGTACTGGAGCGCGAGGTAGAGACAGGTCGGTGTCTTCCCCGACCGCGAGACGCCGACGAGGATCACGTTCGCCCGATCGTACCCGGCGAGCCTCGACCCATCGTCGTGGGCGAGCGCATAGTCGACGGCGTCGATCCGGCGATCGTATGCCGGGCTGTCGACGACCGAATGCGCCCGGCCCGTCGCATGGGCCGATTTGACGCCGAGCTCGAGCTCGAGAGGGGCGAGGAACGAGTCGAAGAAGTCCAGAAAGACGCCCCGGCATTCGCGGACCGTATCTCGCAGCGAATCCTCCACGAGGGTGCTGAATACGATCGGCGGCACGCCATCCGCTTCCGCGGTGAGATTGATCATGCGGACCGTCTGGAGCGCCTTGTCGCCCGAGGAGACGAACGGTACGGTGACCTTCTTGACGTCCAGGCCATCGAATTGCGTCAGCAGGCTGTGGCCCAGCGTCTCGGCGGTCACGCCGGAACTGTCGGATACGAAGAACACGGTTCGTCGGCTCATGCGGCCCTGATTGTCCGGCCTCCCCACGGGGTCGGCAAGGGAGCCCGTGGCGGACGGGAAGGGATGGTCTCGTGGAAGCTCGCGTCGTCGCGCTCGACTCGGTCGGAATCGAAGACGTCGGCCTCGTCGGCGGCAAGAACGCATCGCTGGGCGAGATGATCTCGAACCTGTCGGCGGCGGGCGTCAGCGTGCCGGGAGGCTTCGCGGTCACCGCCGCCGCCTACCGGGAATTCCTCGCCGGTGAGCTCGGCGACCGCATCCACGCGATCCTCGACGAGCTGGATGTCGAGGACGTGGCCGCGCTCGCCGAGGCCGGCTCGACGATCCGCGGCTGGATCCGCGACACCCCGCTCGACGAGGACCTTCGCGACGAGATCGCCCGCTGGTACGGCGAGCTGTCGGGTGGAGAAGAAGCACTCGCCGTCGCGGTGCGGTCTTCGGCGACGGCGGAGGACCTCCCGGAGGCGTCGTTCGCCGGTCAGCAGGAGACGGTGCTCAACGTCCGCGGCACCGAGGGGGTCCTCGCGGCGGTCCACGAAGTCTACGCCTCGCTCTTCACCGACCGCGCGATCGCGTACCGCGTGCACCAGGGGTTCGAGCACCGCGATGTCGCCCTCTCCGTCGGGGTCCAGGAGATGGTCCGCGCGGATCTCGGGGCCAGCGGCGTCCTCTTCACGCTCGACACCGAGACGGGGTTCAGGGACGTCGTGTTCATCACGAGCTCGTACGGCCTGGGCGAGCTCGTCGTCCAGGGGGCCGTGAACCCGGACGAGTTCTACGTCTACAAGCCCGGGCTGCGGGCCGGCAGGAGCGCGATCCTCCGCCGGAGTCTCGGAAGCAAGGCCGAGAGGATGGTCTACGGCCCGTCCGGGGGCGGGGTCGAGGTGGTCGAGGTGTCGAAGGACGAGCGGACGCGGTTCTCGCTCACGGACGCCGAGGTCGAGGACCTGGCCCGCCAGGCACTGCTGATCGAGGAGCATTACGGAGCGCCCATGGACATCGAGTGGGCGAAGGACGGCGCCGACGGATCGCTCCGAATCCTACAGGCGCGTCCCGAGACCGTGCAGAGCCGGGCGGCCGGGGCGATCGAGCGCTTCACCCTGCGCAACCGCGGGGTCGTGCTCACCGAGGGACGGAGCATCGGGCACCGGATCGGGTGCGGCACCGCCCGGCTGCTCGCGTCGGTCGATGAGATCGCCCGGTTCCGTCCCGGCGACGTGCTCGTGACCGACATGACCGACCCGGACTGGGAACCGATCATGCAGAAGGCCTCGGCGATCGTGACGAACCGTGGCGGCCGGACGTGCCACGCGGCGATCATCGCGCGCGAGCTCGGGATCGCCGCGGTCGTGGGGTGCGGGGACGCGCTCGAGGCGGTGGAGGAAGGGTCCCCCGTGACGGTGTCGTGCGCGGAAGGCGACACGGGATTCGTCTACGAGGGCGCTCTCGACTTCGAGGAGACGACGATCGAGCTCGAGTCCCTCCCCGACATCCCGGTCAAGATCATGCTCAACGTCGGCAACCCCGACCGGGCCTTCGATTTCGCGTCGATCCCCAACCACGGCGTCGGACTCGCGCGCGTCGAGTTCATCATCAACCGGATGATCGGTGTGCACCCGCAGGCGCTGCTCGAGTTCGACGCGCTGCCGCCCGACGTCCAGGTCGCGATCCGGCGCCAGATGGCCGGGTTCGACGATCCGACCGAGTTCTACGTTCGGAAGCTGACCGAAGGGATCGCCACGATCGCAGCCGCGTTCGCGCCCAAGCCGGTGATCGTCCGGCTCTCGGACTTCAAATCGAACGAGTACGCGAACCTGATCGGCGGCACCCGCTACGAGCCGCACGAGGAGAACCCGATGCTCGGGTTCCGCGGCGCGTCACGCTACGTCTCCGACAGCTTCCGCCCGGCCTTCGAGCTGGAATGCCGCGCCATCCGGCGGGTGCGCGAGGACATGGGGCTCGCCAACGTCTGGGTGATGGTCCCCTTCGTACGGACGGTCGCCGAGGGGCGAGCGGTCGTCGAGCTCCTGGAGGAGAACGGTCTGAAGCGGGGGGAGAAGGGCCTCACGCTGATCATGATGTGCGAGCTTCCGTCGAACGCCGTCCAGGCCGACGAGTTCCTCGAGCACTTCGACGGGATGTCGATCGGCTCGAACGACATGACCCAGCTGACGCTCGGGCTCGACCGCGACTCGGGTCTCATCGCCGAGATCTTCGATGAGCGCGACCCGGCCGTGAAGGCGATGCTCTCGATGTCGATCCGGGCGTGCACGCGCGCCGGAAAGTACATCGGGATCTGCGGTCAGGGCCCCTCGGACCACCCCGACCTGGCGCGCTGGCTGCTCGAGGAAGGGATCGAGAGCATGTCGCTCAACCCCGATACGGCGCTCGAGACGTGGCTCTTCCTGGCAGGCGAGAGCGTGTGAGACGGGGGCGGCGACGGGGCCGCCCCCCTGCCGGGCCGGGGTCTCAGCCGCCGGATGAGCCTCCGCTCGCCGCGTTGGTGGGGAAGATGTCGCGCCAGGCGGTCATGAAGCGGTCCATCTCGCTCTCCGTCCCGATCGACACGCGCAGGAACTCGTCCATCGGAGGAAAGGGCCGCCCCACGAGCACGCCACGCTCGCGGAACGCCGACCGCACCTCGGGCGCGGGCCGGCCCGTCTTCACCATGAAGAAGTTGCACTCGGACGGCAGGCACTCGTAGCCCATCTCCTCGAGCTCCGACACGGTCCTGTTGCGCAGCTCGCGGTTCGTGCGCTTCATCCAGGCCTCGGTCTCGGTGTCCTGGAGAGCCGCGACCCCGCCCCATTTTACGAGCGCGTTGACGCTGCCGGTGCTGTAGGGCCGCATCCTCTGGATGAGGTCGACCGGCGCGATCCCGTAGCCGAGACGCATCCCCGCCATGCCGTAGATCTTCGAGAAGGTGCGGGCGATGAGGACGTTGCGTCCCTCGAGCACGTACGGCACCGAGGTCTCGTAGCGCGGGTCGTCGATGAAGTGGTGGTACGCCTCGTCGATCAGTACGGTCACGTCCTCGGGGATCCCATCGAGCAGTCGCCGAACATCCGACGCCGGGACGACCATCCCCGTCGGGTTGTTCGGGTTGCACAGGTAGACGAGCCCGACGTCGCGGTAGTTCCGCCGCGTCGTCTCGATCATCAGGTCGATGTTCTGGGTGTGGTCGTCGTTCAGCGGTAGCTCGATCACATCGGCATCGATGTTGGTCGCCGTCCCGTAAACCGTGCGAAACGTCGGCGTGACTCCGATCACCTTCTCCTTGTGCTCGAGAAAGGCGTGACCCGCGACCTCGAGGGTCTCGCCCGATCCCGCGCCCAGGAGGATGTTTTCCGGCTCGACCCCGTGGTGCGCGGCAATCACCTCCTGGATGTCGCCGTCGGGGTAGCCGTAGCGGTTCGAATACTTCCACGCCTCGTTCATGGCCTCGAGCATCTTCTCGGAGGGCCCGTAGGGGTTCTCGTTCGAGGAGAGCTTGGCGAAGGCGTCGTACTCGTTCGCCTGCTGGAAGGGGAATCGAGGCGCGGCGGGCGCGCCCGCCGCGAAACCCGCGCCGGGTCGGAGTCCCAGGTAGCCGAGGGCGGCGGCGGCCCCTCCCATGAATCGGCGACGTGAAAGGCTCAGGGACATGGCGACCTCCTCGGGCGGTGCGGGTGACGCCGGGCGCGCGCGTCCGGCGGCGTGGCGACTACCTCAACCTCGCACTGTGCGGCCGCGAAGCGAAGGGCGCAATCCGGGCCGGCTCCAGCAGCGTCCTAGCTGACGTCGCCGCTAGAGAGCGCGCGGACGAGGCGGTCGAGAAACTCCAGGCCCTCGTAGAACCCCTGTGCGGGGATCCGCTCGTTCATGCCATGGGCGAACGTCTCACCGTAGAAGAGCCCCGACACGCCGTACACGGGGATGCCGGCGTTACGGAGGTAGAGCCCATCGGTCGCGCCCGTGCTCATCGTCGGGACCACGGGAACGCCGCTCCACATCTCGTCCGTAACCCGCTCGATCGTACTCAGCAACTCGGGGGTGAGGGGCGACGGCACGCTGTTCTGTGCGCGTCCTTCCGCCGTGACCGTCACGTCGGAGTTGCCGATCGCGCGCTCGAGCGCCGCGCGGACGTCGTCGGGCGACTCATCGGGGAGGATGCGGCAGTTGACGTTCGCCGTGGCCCGCTGCGGGAGGGCGTTCGAGGCGTGGCCTCCGTCGAGCAGCGTCGCGACGCACGTCGTCCGCATCATCGCGTTGTACTGCGGGTCGCGCGACAGGATCCCGGCGGCGCCCGCGTCTCCCGGATCGGCGACGATACGACGCATCGCGTCGGCCACCTCGGGGTCGTCGACGATCTCCGCCGTCGCGGTGAAGAAGGCGGTCGTCACCTCGTTCAGGTTGACCGGCATCTCGTGCGCACCCACCGCGATCAGCGCCCGTGACAGGTCGTAGATCGCGTTGTCGGGTCGCGGTCGCGAGCTGTGCCCACCGGGATTCGTCGCCTCGAGGGTGAAGTTCTGGAACTTCTTCTCGCTCGCCTGGACGGCGTTCGAGACCCGCACCCCATCGACGAGCTGCCCGCCCCCGCCTTCGTTGAGCGCGTACCCGGCGTCGATCAGGTCGCGTCGGTTCTCGAGCAGCCAGGCCACGCCGTTGTGGCCGCCGCCCTCCTCGTCGTGCGTGAGCGCCATGATGACGTCGCGGTCGGGCACGAAGCCCTCGCGCACCATCCGGATGAGGATCGCCGTGTAGATCGCCGCCTCGTCCTTGTCATCGGCGACGCCGCGTCCGTAGAAGGTGCCGTCGCGCTCGATGAACTCGAACGGGGGGAGCGTCCAGTCGGCGGGGTCCGCCTCGACCACGTCGATGTGGGCGAGGAGGAGGAGCGGTTCGCGGCCCGTGTCGCGGCCCCGCAGCCGGGCCACGACGCTGCCCTCACCGGGGGCGACCTCGACGACGTGGATGTCCTCTCGCGGGAATCCCTCGGCGAGCAGTCGGGTCTCCACCGCACGCGACGCCTCGAGGGTGCCCTGTGCCGAGTGGGCCGTGTTGATGTTCACGAGCTCGGCGAGGACGTCGCGGGCGAGCTGCCGGAACTCGGTCGGTTGCTGGGCGTGCGTCCCGGTGCCCGAAAGGAAGACTGCCGCAGCGGCCAGGAGCGATGCGCGGCGCCGTGCTCCGCCGGGCGGGCGCCTCACTGCGGACCCGAGGTCCGGTCCATGACGAGCAGCAGCCGAGTTGGGACGGGGCCGCGCTCATCGAACGGGAACTCGAGACCGGCGGTGAGTCGGATCGCCATCTGTTCGGATTCCCTGAATACCTCGCCCTCGCCCGTGCCGGTGACGAAGACGACCTTCGTGCCATCGATCTCCATCGTGCCCACGACGGCCTCGGGCTGTTCGCCGGTCTCGTCGGGCGGCAGGATCGTCAGCTCGAAGTTGCCCACGGCGTCGAACTCCATCGTGACGCCGAACCCCAGATCCAGGATGTCGAGGTTGTTGCGCTTCGGCGCGGCGATCTCGACGAACCGGGCCTGCGATGCCACCCAGAAGCCCTCGAGCTCCATCACCTCGACGTCCTGCAGAGACTGACACCCCGCGGCGAACACGACGGCGAGGAGAGGGGCGAAACGAGTCTTCATGGCGGTTCTTCTCCAGAGGGATCCTTGTCGAGCGTGAAGGTAATCGAACCGCGCCGGACACGCTCGCCGCGGGTATCCGACGGCGGATGGAGGAGTTGCCGCGGCGGGCCGGCCGGGGTCTCTTTCGCGGCGGTGCGGTTCGCGCTCCGACCGCCTCCATGCTGCTGTGGGGAAGGAAAGAGACATGAGGACCATCGGAACTCGCGGACCGCTCGCCGTCGCGGCCCTCGCCTCGGTCTGGGGCGCGCTGCCCGCCCAGGCACAGCAGTACCCCCGCGAGGAGTACCTGCGCTTCGTCCCGCTCGAGGTGCCGAGGATCGTGCGTGCGACGCCCGCCAGCCTGCGGCTCCACCTCTACGGGGATCGTGACTCGCCGTCCTACCGCGACGTCGACCCCGTCGACGGGATGGACGACCGGCGCGCCCGCGTCCTTCACGAGCTCGGCGTCCGGTTCGCGCCCTTCATCGTCCAGAACTCCGAGATGGTCCCGATGGACCACAAGCGGGTGTGGGGCGGCCCCTACCCGCTCGTCGTGGACGGGTGGAATACGGCGATGGGGCTCGATCTCGTGAGCCAGGAGACCGTCGACTGGATGCAGACCGCGGCGAGCCCCTGTACGGCGTCCACCCCGACGAGCGACGACTGCCGGCTGCTCGAGCTCCTGCGCGAGTACGATCCAGACGATCCGGGGTACGCGGCGACCCACACCGGAGCCCAGGACGCGCCGTCGAAACCGTTCGAGGTGCTATGGATCGACATGCCGGGGGACGGCAGCGAAGCCGGGTGGAAGGGCTACTGGCGCAACGACGTCTCCCGACGCCTGCGCTCCGAGTTTCGCGACCTCGTGAAGACCTACGTGCACCCGTTTCTCGAGGATGCGCCCGGCGGCGGCGTGCGGCTCGTCCTCCAGTACTGGTTCTTCTACCCGTACAACGACGGCGGGAACAACCACGAGGGCGACTGGGAGCACATCCACGTCATCGTGAGCCCGCGCCGGCTCGTCGCGCAGGAGGGGATCCCGGAGACCGAGATGCGGCGGCTGCTCGACGGGGAATGGCTGAACGCGACCGGCGACGATCAGCTCGTGATGAAGCGGGTCGAGTACTACTTCCACAGCAAGGTGGCGAGCCTCGAATTCGGCACTCCGAACGCCTACGCACCGCGCGACCAGTGGGCGCGCCAGTCCGATTCGATCGGGGTCGAGCTCAACGGGGAGAAGCTGTTCCGCGAGTACGTCCGACGGATGGCGTGGAGCGATGACGAAGAGACGGTCGTGAACACGCACCCGGTCGGATACAGCGGGGCCGACAACAAGGGACTCGATCAGCTGCTCGCGGCGCCCGGGGGGAAGAACCGCGACTCGCACGGGACGTTCCCTACCGTGGGCCTTTTCAAGGACATCGGTCCCGCCGGCGCTTCCGAGACGATCACCAACTTCTTCGATCACCGGGACTACTACGCCGGGGATGCGCAGGAGATCGCGAGGCTCGACCGGTTCGATAGGGGAGGTGTCGCCTTTCTCGGGCAGGACGACCGCGTGGAGCTGGTTCCGGACTACGAGCGCCTCATGCCGCTTCTCCTGACCGATCCGCAGGTACGGCAGGAATGGAGCTGGCTCGTTCTCCCGCTTCGCTGGGGGTACCCGGCGGTCCAATCGCCACTCGCCGGTATCGTCGCGAACGCCGAGACGGGGAACCTCTCGATCGTCGGTCCGGCCTTCAACACGGGGTGGAACCGGTCCGGCGAGAACGTCCAGTACAAGGCCTACGTCCCTCAGGTGCTGCCGCGGCTCTTCCCGACCGACCTGCAGGACGCGTTCTCGAACGACTGGGGGTACTTCAACGCGACGCTGCCCGTGCTGACGTTCCTCCCGCCCTTCGACGTGGTCTGGCGGGTCGTGGCTGCCCCGTTCCGCGCCCTGTTCACCTCGCTCGAGCCGACCATGTACCCCCGCGAGACGATCCCGTCGCGGTTCGTCGGGCTGGACGCCGGCGTCTCCCTTCAGCACCCCGGCGACGAGTATCAGGAGCTTTTCCTCAACCCCGACCAGATCGGCGATGTCGTGGGGGGGATCCTCGTGCACCTCATCGAGCAGGGGGCCGACAGCACGACGGTGGTCACCGACGGGGTCCAGACGACAGAGCGGAAGGTGGTGCCCCTCTTCCGCCTCCAGCTCTTCGTCGGCGAGAAGATCAGCAGCGTGAACACGCTCTTCCACTTCCGGAGCCGGATGGAGACCCGATACGAGTTCTCCAACATCGATGACTTCTCGATCTCGGGCGACCTGAACTGGTGGGAATACCAGGGCAGTCTCAAATACAACCTGCTGACGGGCGGGGTCAGGCCCTACGGCAAGGGAGGGTACGGGCTGTCCTGGTACCGGGTGGAGAACGTCTCGAGCACCGCCGGCGAGTTCACGGTGCCGAACTCCCCGTGGGTGCGAAAGCCGGGCTTCATCGAGAACCTCCTGCCGAACACGTGGCACGTCGGGGCGGGGCTGGAGCTGATCGCGTTGCGGGGCTCGGGCGGGTTGCCGGGCGGGATCGATGTGAGCCTCTCCGCCGAGTGGCAGTACCTCACCAACAAGCTGGGTGTCGAGCAGGTCGGCGCGGCGGTCGAGGAGCTGATCAGGCTGGGTGTATCCGTCGATGATCTCCCGCGCGAGCGCTGGGTCGGGCGGAACGTGTGGAGCTTCGTGGCGACCGTCAGCTTCTGATGGCTCGCCGACGCGTCGTTTACTTGCCCCTGACGTGCGGTACGGGTCTATTGGGCGCCAACTCGACAGTCCGGTCCATCAGGCGGTCACCGAGGAAGACGCGAGGCCCGTTGGCGACGATCCCGCGGTCGACACGAAAGACGAGAATCGTCAGGAGCGCCGTGCTGGCGGCCGTCGCGCTCGGCGCGCCGATTGCCGGCGCTCACGGGCAGTTCGCGGTCGGGTTGAACGTCGGCCCGTCGCTCACGAACCTCTCCGGCAGCTACATCGACGATTCCGAGCTCACCGCGGGCATCTACCTCGGGGCGATCGGCGACTGGCAGATCAGCCGGAGCTGGGCCGTCGAGTTCGGCTTCTCGTCCGTGCAGAAGGGCGCCTTCAGCGTACAGGCTCCCGGGGTCGACGGCGCCTGGGACGTGAAGACGAACTACCTGCAGATCCCCCTGCGCGTCCGCTACCTGATCCCGTTCGCCGACGGGACGTGGGTCTTCGGGCCGTTCGCGGGGGTGAGCTACAGCTTCGCGGGCGGCTGCAAGATCCGGGCGCCGGGCGCCCCCGTATTCGACGACGAATGCACGGAAGAGAGGGCGCTCGGGCCCTCCTCGGGCACCGACTTCATGTACTCGTTCGGGATCGTCCTCGATCGCATCTTCGGCACGTCGGCGTTCGGGGTGGACATACGGTACGCGCGCGGGACCACCGATCTCTTCACCGCGGCGGCGGACGAGGGGCTCACCTCGAAGACGACGGCGATCGACATCAAGTTCAGGATCATCTTCCCGCACTTCGGAGAGTCGCGATGGTGACGCCGGCGCGGTACGGACCGGCCGCGCGCTGGGCCGTTCTCGCCGCCGCGATCCTCCTCGGCGCCCCCGCCGACGCGGCGGCGCAGGACCGCGGGAACCCCGACTGGCACTACGTCGTCCACCCGACGCTGTGGTTCTCGAACGTGGACGGGGAGGTGACCCTCGACGAGGCGGAGCTCGTCGTGGGCGACAGCACGCTGCAGGCGGCGTTCTACGGAAGCGTCGAGGTCGGGAAGGGGAGATGGAGGGGCATCGGGACCTTCCGCACGACCGGTATCTCGGGGACCACCGAGGTAGAGCTCGACGGTCCCCTCGGCGACGTCATGGCCGATTACGACTTCGACCTCACGGTCGCCGAGCTCTTCGCCGCCGTGGAGTTCGGCTCGTTCGAGACGAACCATGCGTTCGAGTTCCTCGGCGGTCTGCGGTACGTTCGTCACGCGCTCGACGTGGGCGTGGACATCGGCACGCAGGTGACGCGCGAGGACTGGATCGAGCCGGTCGCCGGCGCGCGCTACTACGCAGAGATGGGCCGGCTCTTCTGGGCGACGATCGACGGCAACATCGGCGGGTTCGGGATCGGCTCCGACATCTCGTGGGTGGTCGCAGGGACCCTCGGTGTCCGGATCACGCGCCACATCGATGCAACCCTGGCCATGCGCTACTACCAGACCGAGTTCCACGACGACGCGACGGGGTATCGGATCCAGGAGGGTGTGAGCCAGGGATGGCACATCGGTCTCCGGTGGAAGGGGTAGCGCGATGAGCGGGCTTCGACACGGAACGCTCGTCGCCGCGCTCGCCCTGGCCGTCGCGGCCGCCCCGCTCGCCGGGCAGGACGCGGGTGCGAAGAAGGCGAACGACGCGGCGGCTCGCGAGACCCCGGCCCCCATCACGGCTTGGACTCCGCCGCCCGGGCTCGGCCCGCTCACCGACGTGTCCGACGCGCAGGCGAACGAGCCCTTCTGCTGTGACAGCCGCGAGCTCGGGGTCACCCTGATCGAGATCGGGGCGGCGATGGTCATCCCGTGGTACTTCAACCGCCACGTGTCCGATGACTCGACCGCCGTCATCGGTCCCGACACGTGGTGGGCGAACGTCGAGGAAGGGTTCGAGTGGGATCACGACAACTTCAAGACGAACATGTTCGCCCACCCCTACCACGGCGGCCTGTACTTCAACGCCGGGCGGTCGAACGGGTACAACTTCTGGGAGTCGGCGGCCTGGGCGTGGGGCGGCAGCTTCCTGTGGGAGATGTTCGGCGAGAACAACCGCGGCGCGATCAACGACTGGCTCGCGACGGCGGTCGGCGGGATCGCCATCGGCGAGGCCCTTCACCGAGCGTCGGTCACGGTGTGGGACAACGAGGCGACCGGCACCGAGCGGGCCCTGCGCGAGATCGGCGGGTTCTTCATCAATCCGATGGGTGGCGCCAGCCGGCTGTTCCGCGGCGAGATGTCGAGGACGGGGGCGAACCCCGATGACCGTTTCCCGGCATCCGTGCGCACCAACCTGAACGGGGGGTTCCGGCACGTCGGCGACGCCGGCGCGGATCCGGGGACCGACGGATGGGTCGGTCAGTTCGAGCTCGACTACGGAAACCCGCTACGAGACTTCGAGAACCCGTTCGACGCGTTCACCTTCCGTGTCCAGCTGAACGGCGGCGAGGACGAGCGGATCGGCCTCTTCCAGATCCGCGGTGGGCTATGGGGCACGGAGCTTCGTGATTCGCCGCAGGTCCGGCATACGTTCCGGCTCGAGCAGCTCTTCCACTACATCAACAACCGGACGACAGAGACCGGTGGCTCCGCGGTCGCCGCCTCGTTCAACTCGCACTGGAGCCTGTCCGACACGTGGGGCGTCGGCACGCGTGTGGCGCCGACGGCGCTCCTCCTGTGGGGGGTCGCGTCGGAGTACGCCGATTTCACGAGGCGCACCTACGACTTCGGTACCGGTTTCGGCCTCATCCTCGGTTCGGACCTCCGGATGAACGGGACGAGGATCGTCGGGGTCGACTGGGCATCGCTGGTCCAGAAGAACCTGAGCGGCGCCTCGGGCACCGTCTGGCAGCACTATCTCATCACGCGCGCGAGCTACCCGATCGTCGGTCGGTTCGGGATCGGCGGGGAATACTGGCTGTTCATTCGCGACAGCAACTACACCGACTTCCCTGATGTGTACCGCCGGCACCCCGAGGTGCTCCTGTACCTCACCTGGGACACGAGCGAGGGCCGGTTCCGCTGATCCGTTGCGTGCGTGATGGGGGCCGCGATGCACCGCGCGACCATTGCCGTCACGATCGTGGTCTCGAGCGCCCCGCTCTCCGCGGCCGCGCAGATGGCCTCCGGGGGGGTGGCCGTCGATCGAGACAGCACCGCGGCGTTCTGCTGCGATGAGCCCCACCTCGGCCTGACGCTGGTCGAGCTGGGCTCGGCTCTCGTCCTGCCATGGTTTTACAACCGGCACGCGGCGGATGACTCCACCGCCGTCGTCGGCTTCGCGGCGTGGGGAAACAACATCGCCGCGGGGTTCGAGTGGGACGGGGACAATTTCCAGACGAACATGTTCGCCCACCCGTATCACGGCTCGCTCTACTTCAACGCCGGCCGATCCAACGGCTACGGGTTCTGGGAGTCGGCCGTGTGGTCATGGGCCGGAAGCCTCCTCTGGGAGCTGTTCGGGGAGAACAACCGACCGGCCATAAACGACTGGATCGCCACGGCGACGGGCGGCGTGGCGATCGGGGAGGTCCTGCACCGCACCGCGGTGGTCGTGAGAGACAATTCCGCGACCGGGACCGGCCGTGCACTGCGCGAGATCGGCGGTTTCCTGCTCGACCCGATGGGCGGAGCCAGTCGTCTGTTCAGGGGTGAGATGGCGCGCGTCGGCCCTAACCCTCCGCGCCGCTACCCCTCATCCGCGCGCTCGTACGTGCGTCTCGGCTACCGAACGGTCGGGGAGGGCGCGCGCGCCCCATCGACGAGCGGACCGATCGTGCAGATCGGTCTGCGATATGGCGATCTGTTCGCGGACCACGCGGATCCGTTCGATTCGTTTGCCGTCGAGGTCGCCCTCCATGGCCGCAACGAGGACTTCAGACTCGGAGGAGCCCGGCTCCGCGGAGGTCTGTGGGGCATGCCCATCGCCACCACCCGCACCCTGACGCATCGATTCCGGCTCGAACAGGTCTTCACGTACGTGAACAACCGGACGGTCGAGACGGGGGGGTCGGCTCTGGCCGCGGCGATCAACTCTCGCTTCGATCTCCCCGGGCGCTGGGCGATGACGACGCGCATCGCGCCGACAGCTCTCGTCATCTGGGGGGTCGACTCCGAGTATGCCGACTTCACGGGGCGGGAGTACGATCTCGGGACGGGGCTCGGGTTCGACGTGGGCGCGTTCGCCAACTTCGGCGATCAGCCGATATTCGGCGCCGAGCTCGCCCTGGCCGTGCAGCGGACCCTGAGCGGCGCCCCCGGGATGCACACGATGCAGACCTTGTCTCTCCAGGCGAACATCCCGCTCTACGCGGGCCTCGGCGTCGCGGGGGACTACAGGGTCTTCGCGCGTCGAAGCGAATACGTGGATCTGCCCGACGTCACGCGGCGGCACGGGCAGGCCGCGGTGTTCCTCTCGTGGAATCGGAGATGAGACGCCCGGGGATGGTCGCGGCCCGTTCGTGGCCACGGACCGCGACTCAGAAGCGGTAGGTGTAGTTCAGCTTGATCGTCGCCCCGCGCGACAGCGTCTGGAAGCCGGTCTCGGAGGGGTCGTCGACCATCGGGTCATCGCCGAAGTCCCGCCAGTTGTGCGTGTAGACGAGAAAGACGTCGTTGCCCGGCGTGATGATCCACCGGAAGCGGGCGAACAGCCCGAGGGTCTCGCTCACGTTGTCGAACTGGATCTGGCTCGTGAAGCTCACCCACGGGCTCGGGTCGAGGCTGCCCTCGAAGCGGTAGAGATTCGTCGTGAAGTCACCATCCGAGAGGCTCACGTCGTTCGTCTCGAACGCGCCCGTGAGGTTGAGGCCGGGGATCGGCCGAAGCGTCATGTTGACGTCGTAGCGCTGCCGGTTCCCGTCCCAGAACCCGCCCAGCTCCACACCGCCCCTGACCGAGACGACCCGCCGGCTGGCCGTGCGCGCCTGGAGCTGGTATTCCCAGTTCGAATACTCACCCGGCTGTACGAAAATGTCGTCGCTGATCTCGAATGCCCCATCGAGGTATTCGTAGAGCTGCACCACCTGGAAGTTGATGTTGTCGCCGCTCTCGAAATCGATCTCCAGCGGCTTGAGTTGCCACTGCCGCTCCTCGAGGATCCCGGTCGTCAGACCCCATAGCGCCCGGTACTGTACCGAGAACTCGAAGCTTCGGATCAGGTCGATCGAGGGCCGCGGCGACCACGCAACCCGCGGCTCGATCCGCCGAAACCCGTTGCGCGAGACGAACCCGACCGCCGGGGAGTAGTCGTCGCCGAACTCCCGGTACGACAGGTGTCCGGACCAGATGTCGTTCGGGTAGTTGAGCCGGAAGCCGCGCGCCGTCAGATCGCCGAGCGAGGGCGCGTTGATCGCCGGGCCGGGCGACGAATCGGGCGCGGGATCCGAGTTCCAGACGAAGAACGCCTCGAGCTCGAGGTTCTTGTCCCCCAGAAAGCGTCGCGTGTTCAACGACAGGTCCGCCCCGAACGTGTGCCGGTCGGGGAGCGAGATCCCGAGCGAGTCGGCCGACGTGGCGCGTCGCGTGTAGATCGCCCCGATCGTCGACTGCTCGAAGATCTGCTGACGCAGGCGCGCGACCGTGAAGTCTTCGGACGGGATGGACGATCCGAGCCCATCGGCGAAGTCGTGCGACCCCGTCCGCATCTGGTAGAAGCCGATCTCGGTCGAGCCGACCTGACCGGTCAGCCGTCCCCCGAGGTTGATCGGAATGGGCTCCCCCGCCACCAGTCCGATACGGCGCGAGAAGAACGGCTCGGGGCCGCTGCGGGGCGCGAACGCGAACACGCTCGACCCTTCGAGAAAGAAGTCGCGCTGCTCGGGGAAACGGAGCGGGAAGCGCGTGAGGTTGACCCGCCGCTGGTCGCTCTCGACCTCGGCGAAGTCGGTGTTGATGCTGACCGACGCGCGGAGGCTCGGGGTGACGCTGTAGTTGAGGTCGAGGCTCACGTCGGCCGGAAACTCGGTGGCGTCGTCCAGCGCCGGCGTGTTCGTCCACCCCGCGATCCCCGAGGCCACGGCCTCGAGCCCGATGCCCTGCGAGAGCCCTTCGAGACCGGTGAGCTCGCCCGCGTTGATGAGCCGGTTCAGCCCTTCGGTCCGTCGCCAGCCCCGCCAGAGGATGTCTTCCCGGTTGCGGCTGATCGTGCGCTCGAAGTTGATCCCCCAGGTGTCGCTCGAGGAGTCGAAGTTGAGCGTCCGGAAGGGGATTCGGATCTCCGTGGACCAGCCGTCCTCGAGCGTCGCGGTGCGGGCCTCCCAGATCCCGTCCCACGAACGATTCACGCCCCCGAACCCGCCCCCGCCGCCCCCTCCTCCTCCGGAACCCGTGAGGAGCCCGTCCACCATCGCCCCCGCCGGGTTCACCTCGAAGCTGTAGCCCGTGCGGCCGTCCTGGAACGTGTCGAGCACCCACGCGAACCGGTCGTCGGAGAAGAGAAAGGCGTCGCGCTCGCGCTGGTTCGCGATGATCCGCTCGGGGTCGTCGTACAGCATGACCCCGATGTAGAGGTTGTCGGAGTCGTAGACGACGCGGACGCTGGTCTCGTGCGAGGGGGTCCCGCCTTCGACCGGCTCCTGCTGTCTGAAGTCGGTGATGGCGGAGGCTCTCGACCACACGGGATCGTCGAGCCGCCCGTTCAGATCGACCGACTCGCCGTCGGCCAGCCTGTAGGCCACCAGCGGGGGTCCCGAGGACGAGTCCTGCGCGGAGACACCGCGCGCAAGCAACACCGGCACGCAGAGACAGACGAGCGCGCGTATCGCGCGGACGCGACTGAACGGCTTCACCGCGATGTCATCCCCCCCGGATTGTCCTCAGCCGTCGGCCGTCCGCTCGCGCAGAACCCACACAGACGACAGCCGAGTCTCCGCAGGGGTTGAATCGACCTGCGGCGACCAGAACCAGGGCCCTCGCGAACGGGCTCCGGACTCTGCGACGTCCGGCTGCCAGCATGACAGCGGAGTGTGTCAGGATTGCAAACACCGCCTCGGCCGCCCCCGGGTCGGCTGCAAAATCGGCAAGAAAACGCCCTCTCCCGCTGGCATGCCGGCTGCTTCAACAAAGGGCGTCGACAGACGACCGCGCCGCCCGGGAGAGCCCGGGTGGGCGACGGTTTGAACCGAGACCCCCAATTGGAAGGAGGTTGCGAGATGTTGCCACAGACTCGAACACGTGGATCCAACGGTGGCCTTCGCCGCCGGGCGGCTTTCGGCTCCGACATCGACGGCCTGTTCGACGCCGTCATGCGGTCCAGCCTCAACTCGTGGGCGGCGTGGGCGCCCGCGGCGGATCTATACGAGACGGAGGATGCGTTCGTGCTGGAGATCGGCCTCGCCGGCTTCGCGCACGAGGACATCGACGTCACGGTCGAACGCGGCGTCCTGACCGTCGCCGGTCAGCGCAGCACCCGGGAGGAGCAGGAGGAGCACACGTATCACCTGAGGGAGCACAGCTACGAGCGGTTCGCCCGCAGCTTCTCGCTCCCGGGTACCGTGCGCTCTGAGGATGTCGAGGCGGACTTCGAGAACGGAATGCTCGTCGTTCGACTGCCGAAGACGCCCGAAGCCAAGCCTCGCCGGATCGCCGTCAGGGCGGCCGCGAGCTGATCGGACCGACCGGTCCCGGCGGAAAAGACGCCATGAGACGTCGTGACGCGAGGCCGCGCCCCCCGGGTGCGGCCCTCGCGCCATCCCCCCGCCGTTCACCCGAGACATACGAGGATCACGAGCTGCGGGCCAAGCCTTCTGCGGCCACGCCCGGGATGGAGGATAGACATATGCACAGGAGAGGAAAGCAGGGGCTCGCGCGCATCGCAGCGCCGGCCCTCGCGTTCCTGATCGCGGCGTGCGCGGGTGACGAACAGCCTCGCTCGGCGGTCGCGCAGGAGGCGATGGATCATGAGACGCAGGAGGCGCCGACCTACTCGGCGCCGGAAAGTGTCGACCTTGCCGGAGTGAACGAGCTCTCGGCGGCCTTCCGCGCCGCATCGGGACGCGCGCTTCCGGCCGTCGTGTTCATAGATGTGGAGCGCGAAGCGTCGGTGGCGCAGCTGCCGTTCACCAGCCCGTTCGAACGGTTCTTCGATCTGCCGGGGCGCGGTGTGCCGGAAGGCCAGCTGCCGCCGCAGCTCGGATCCGGCTCGGGCTTCATCATCGACGCCGCGGGACAGATCGTGACCAACCATCACGTGGTCGATGGAGCCACGACCATCCGCGTGCGGTTGAACGATGGTCGTGAGTTCGCCGCCGAGGTGGTCGGCAGCGACGCGGCGACCGACATCGCCGTGCTCGAGATCGACGCGGCGGGCGAGAGCCTGCCGACCGTTCCCTGGGGCGATTCGGACCGACTGCTCGTCGGCGACTGGGTGCTCGCGCTCGGCAACCCGCTGGGGCTCGAGTTCACCGTCACGTCGGGCATCGTGAGCGCTCGCGGCCGTCAGCTGAACGGCGGCTCGGGTGCGCTGGAGTCCTACATCCAGACCGATGCGGCGATCAACCCGGGCAACTCGGGCGGACCGCTGATCGATCTGGCCGGCAACGTGGTCGGGATCAACTCGGCCATCTACGGCGGCCAGCGGTTCGTGGGGTACGGCTTCGCGGTCCCCTCGGCGCTCGCGCAGCGCGTCATCCGCGACCTGGTCGAGTACGGCTTCGTACGCCGTCCGAGGCTCGGTGTCCGCGTGAGCGACGTGACCGCCGTCGATGCCGAGGCGTACGGGCTCGCGACGGTCACCGGGGCCGACGTGAACTCGGTCGACCCCGATTCGCCTGCGGAGGATGCGGGTCTGGAGATCGGAGACGTGATCACCTCGCTCGACGGCGAGGACGTCGCCAACTCCAACGCGCTGATCACGGCGCTCGCCCAGCACGATCCGGGCGACGAAGTGACCCTCACCGTCTTCCGCGACGGAGCGGAGCGCGAGATCGAAGTCCGGCTCGGCGAGTTCGAGCGACCCGCGGAATCGGGTCTGCCGGTCTCGCACGAGGAGTCCGTCGAGAACGTGACCGGGATCCAGGTTCGTCCGCTTACGAGCCGGATCGCCGCCCAGATCGGCTACGAGGGCGACGAGGGCGAGCTGGTCGTCGCGAACGTCCAGCCGTACAGCCCGGCCGCACGCGCCGGAGTTCGTACGGGGCAGGTGCTGCTGGCCGTGAACCGGCAGCCGGTGCGTACGCCCGCCGAGTACGAGCGTGCTCTGTCGGATGTGGAGCCCGGCTCGGTGGTCTCGCTGCGCGTGATCGACCCCGAGATCGGCGAGACCATCATCAACTTCAGGACGGCGACGCGCTGACTCGCGGGAATCCGCGGTGGGAACGGGGCGGCGCCGGACGCGCCGCCCCTCCCGCGGTCTCAGTCCGTCGGGTCCACCGCCCTCGGAGCGAGCAGCAGCAGGACGACGCCCACGATCGCCAGCGCCGGCACGTCTCCGACGAGGTGACCTCGCTCGACCGGATCGCGAATCGCCTGTACGGCCATGATGCCGGAATGCACCAGGCTGGACCACCCCGCGAACAGGATGAGGCTGCGGTGCAGGTGCGGGGCCCTGGAGGCCAGTAGAAGGAAGATCCCCAGGGTCGCGTATACGCCGAGGATCATCTGTTCATACTCGTGCTGGTTCGGCTGCCACTGCCAGCCCGAAGGCCAGAGCCGCATGAGCACGGCCACCCCGAAGACGAAGATCGCTCCGACCACCGGGAGGAGCCTGCGCAACGCGTGCGCCTTCTGCTGTTCAGTCATGGATCAACCCTCCGCGTTTCGTCGTGTCGTTGCACCGGGTCGCGCTTCGTCAGACGGGCGCGGGGACGGCTCCGAGCTGCACCATGACCCCGAGCCGATCGAAGTTCGTCCAGCGCTCGACGATCTTCCCTTCGCGAAAGCGGAAGATGTATTGGGCCGCGAATGTGACCTCGACGCCGGTCGGTCCTACCCCGCGGAACTCCCCCTCGTGCGTCCCCGTGACCCGGAGCCGCCAGGCGACCCGGTCCCGCTCGCCGATCATGTCCTCAACGGAGATTCGCAGATCCGGGAAGCCTGACCACAGCGTCCGGTAGAACTGCTCGAGGGCGTGCAGGTCGAGCGGCTCCGGCGAGAGCCCGTGCGCGACCACATCCGGAGAGTGGATCGCGAACCAGCCCGACCGGTCGGTGCGGTCGTTGAACGCCTCCGCGCCACGCTCGAGGATGGATTTGTTGTGCGGTGCGGACATCGTGCACCCCCCTATCCAGGGTTTCGGAGGGTGAGACCGTCTCGGAGTTGAGCACTGTCATCGCGCCCTCCACCATCCGGGACCGGCTACTAAACAGACCGGTCTGTACATGCCATTCGTAAAGAAAACGCGGACGAGTCCCGCTCCGTCCGCTCGATCCGACCTTTCAGCTCCGCCTGGGTTGAAGGGTCCTCACGTACGCGTCGAGCACGCGGCGACAGTGGTCGAAGGGCGAAAGGTCCCGGGCGTTCTTCGCGAAGCCGACCCCACCCATGAGGGCTGCGACGACGAAGGTGGCCGCCTCCTCGGGGTCGGCGTCAACGCTGACGGTACCCTTCTCCTGTCCCCGTCGCAGACCGACGGCGATCGTATCGCGCCACTCCTCGAGGATTTCCGCGAGCCGTCGGCGAAACCCATCGTCCACGCCCGACATCTCCTGGACGAGGTTGTTGACCGGGCACCCGCGCTCGAGGATTCCCGTCGCCCGGAGCTCCTTCTCCATCCGTCTCCCCATCTCTCCGAGCGCTTCGGTGGGATCGTCGGACGTCTTGAAGGGCTCGAGGTATCGCTCGCGCACCAGAGGCTTGACACGCTCCTCGACCACCGCGTAGCCGAGCCCCCGCTTGTTCCCGAAGTGGTGGTACATCGACCCCTTCGAGACACCGCTCTTCCCGAGGATGACCTCGATACCGGCGGCTCTGAACCCGTGCAGGTACATCTCGTCGAAGGCGGCATCGAGCAGCGCTTCTCGGGATTCACTTCGGGACGTACCCCTCGCGGAAGCTTCCATACAGACCAGTCTGTCTATTCGACATTCGAGTGTCAACCCCATGGCCACCTGGCCCACCGCTGGCGAGATACGGCGGCTACTCGACGTACGCCCAGAGCAGCTTCCGGCTCCGCGCATCGAGGGTCTTCGGCGAGGCGACGTGGTACAGGTCGCCCGCCACGTCCCGAACGACGTACCCGCCGCCCGGCACCTCCCTCGGCCAGTCGTCCAGACGTGTCTGGAACGACCGCGGACCCTGACGCGTCTGCACGCGCCAGGTCCGGATCTCGATCTCCTCGGCCACCGACTCGATCCGCTCGACCTCGAGCACGAACCCGGCTTCGGCGAGCGCGTCCTCGAGCGCCTCGCGCGACCCCGGCTCGAGGGCCCGCACGTCGGGGACGAGCGCGAACTCGTTCTTCTCGTCGTCGAGCAGCGACACGAACCGCGTCGGCTCGGACCACGGGAAACAGCGACGCACCCATACGGGGCGCGACTCGCCGCCCCGCGCGGCCCACAGCTGACCGTCCGCGCGCCGTTCGACCCGGAGTGCCGGGGGACCGGCCCCCGCCGTCGCGTCCGGTTCGGCGATCATGGTGTCCTCCTTTCCAACCGTGTTCCCGGCCGGCTCACGAGAGCTCCACCTGAAGCTCGTGCAGCCGCCGATACAGACCACCGGGCAATTCGAGCAGGTCGGCGTGCGAGCCGGCCTCGACGATCCGCCCGTCCTTCACGACCAGAAGTCGCGATGCCCTGTGCAGGGTCGACAGGCGGTGGGCGATGGCGAACGTCGTCCGCCCCGCCACCAGCCGGTCCATCGCCTCCTGGATCTTCCGCTCCGTCTCGGTGTCGACCGCCGACGTCGCCTCGTCGAGGATCAGGATCCGCGGGTCGTTGAGGATCGCCCGCGCGATCGAGACCCTCTGCCGCTGCCCGCCGGAGAGCGTCTGGCCACGCTCGCCCACGATCGTGTCGTATCCCTGACCCAGCTCGAGGATGAACTCGTGCGCGTTCGCCGCCTTCGCCGCCTCGACCACCTCGTCGAGATGCGCTTCGGGCCGGCCGTAGCGGATGTTCTCGAGGATCGTCCCGTGGAACAGGTACGGGTCCTGGAGCACCATCCCCACCTGACGCCGGTAGTCCGTCGTATCGAGCCGCCGCAGGTCGACGTCGTCGACCGTGATCCGCCCGCCCGTCGGCTCGTAGAACCGCGCGATCAGGCTGACGATCGTCGTCTTGCCGCCCCCGGAGGGGCCCACGAGACCGACCATCTCGCCCGCCTCGACCTCGAAGCTCACGCCCCGTAGCACGAGCTGGACGCCGTCGTACCCGAACGTCACGTCCTCGAACGCCACGCGCCCCTCGACCGGGTCGAGACGCACGGGGTCGGGCACGTCCACGATCTCGGGCTCGGTGTCGAGCACCTCGAACACCCGGTGCGCCGAGCTCGTCGCCCGGTTCATCGTCCGCGCCATCTGGCCGATGATCTCGATCGGACCGACGAACATCGTCGTGTAGAGCAGAAACGAGACGAACGTCCCCGCCGTCAGCGTCGGGCCGCCCGTGTCGAGCAGCCGCGGGATCGCGAACGCCCACACCGCGACGGTCGTGGCGTGGACGCCGAGCATCAGCGACGGCCAGAACGTCGTCCAGATCTGGTGCACGCGGTTGTACTCCTCGGTCACGTCGCGATTCCGCTCGTTGAACCTCCCCGTCTCGCGCTCCTCCTGACCGAACGCCTTCACGACCTTCATCCCGGGAATCGTGTCCGACAGGACGTCCGTCACCCGCGACCATTTCCGCCACGCGCGGACGAACACCCGGTTGATCTCCTCGCCGAACCGGTAGATGGCCCAGCAGAAGAACGGTACCGGCAGCACCATCACGAGCCCGAGCTTCCAGTCGAGACTCAGCAGCACCGCGCCGAGCCCCAGCAGCATGACCACCGACAGCGACACGTCCACGACGCCGAACGCGAGGAAATCCCACAGGCGGTCGGTGTCGGAGCTGACGCGCGTGATCAGGCTCCCGGTTTTCTTCCGCGAGTAGAACGAGAGGCTCAGCCGCTGGAGGTGCTCGTACAGCTCGGTCCGCAGGTCGCGGGCGACCCACTCGCCGAGGACGGACATCATCCGCAGACGCACCACGGCGCCGGCCTGGCGCACCACGTACACCAGCGCCATCGCGCCGACGGCGAGCCACGCGATCGCGCTTCCCGCCCCAACGGAGAGCGACCCCTCCTGGACTGGCCGCACGACCCGATCGATCAGGTAGCCGGCCAGCCACGGCGGGATCAGCGACACGAGCGTGATCACGGCCGCTGCCGCGAAGCCCCACGATACCTGACGACGGTACGGCTTCAGGTACCCGAGCAACCGCCAGATGACGGCCATGCGGTTCCCGGCCACCAGCGCCTGGGCCTCGCGGATGGGTGCCGCGACGCTGCGCGCGTACTCCTCGTCGGCGTCCGGGAACCGGGCGTCGGGCGGCCCACCCCGGTCATCCTCACGGGTCCGCGCATCCGCGCCGTCCTCGAGGACGAACTTCAGGTTCTCCATGGCCCGACGCTGCCGGTGTGTGAACCGCACGCGTGCGAGGGCGGGCTCGTCGGGCTCGCCGAGCAGAGTGAGCGAGCTGCCCGAGAGGCCCGGCACGTCGCGCACCCCACGCACCCGGTCGCGACGCACGTGGTCGATCTCCCACTCGCCCCCGCCCGCGGGACGCGCCTGCGCGACACGCGTCGGACCCAGGACGAGCCACGACTCGAAGAGCCGCATGCGGACGTCGAGGTCGGCCATCGCGTACAGCTGCACCGGCTCGCCGCCCCATTCCGACTCGATCCGTCTCCGGAGCGTGTCCGGGAGACGCGCGGGCTGGTCCGTGTACCGCCGTATGATTTCCTGGTTCTGCTGTCGTGCTTCGGACATCGATCGTGATCCCGTTCAGGTTGACCCCGGTACGTAGGCTCCGCGTCGGGTCCGCAAGGAGGGGCGCGTACCCGAGGAGCCAGATCACGTCGATGTGATGAGGGAACTTAGTCGGGAGGCGCCGTCTCCATCCGGAGCGCGGTGGCGGAAACACGCACGCTCCGGCGGACTCCGATGAGTCCGTCGCGTCGCGGCGTGACCGCACCCGACCAGGCCATGCCCGGCCGGTGCGCTGTGAATGCGGTGTCTGCGGTGTGTCTCATCCGGAGACGGCTCCTGAGAGTGACTGGTGGTCGAACGCGCGACGCGCCCGACCCCTGACAGATAGCCCTACGAGGCCGGAGGTTCAAGGTTTCGGCGTGACCGCCGACGGTCAGAGCTCGTGCAGCCACCCGTGACGGTCCTCGATCCGCCCCATCTGGATCCCCTGCAACTCGGTCTTGATCCGGTTGGCGACCGAGTCGGGGCGGTCCTCGAGCCGCACGTCCCGACCCTCGAGACCCAGCCGGTGGATCGGCGCCACGGTCGCCGCCGTGCCCGCCCCGAACGCCTCGTCGAGCGTGCCGGCGTCCGCGGCGTCGAGCAGCTCGTCGACCGAGACGCGGCGCACCTCGCATCGGATCCCCCGGTCCTCCATGAGCTGGATGATCGACTTGCGGGTGACACCGCGCAGGATCGTGCCCTCGAGCGGGGGGGTGACCGCGACCCCGTCGATCACGAAGAACACGTTCATGACGCCGCACTCCTCGATGTAGCGGTGCTCGATCCCATCGAGCCAGAGCACGTTCTGGTACCCCTCATCCTGCGCCTCGCGAGTGGCGAGCAGCGAGCCCGCGTAGTTGCCCGCCGGCTTCACGTCACCGGTGCCCCCCGGGAACGCGCGGACGTACTTGCGCGTGGTGGTGAGGGCGAGCTCGCCGCCCGTGAAGTAGGGGCCGAAGGGACCCGTCATCACGATGAACAGGAAGTCCGTTCCCGGCTGGACGTTCAGATTCGCGTTCGTGCAGAAGTACGTGGGTCGAATGTAGAGCGAGCCCTGCGAGGCGTCGGGGATCCACTCCCTGTCGAGATCTATCAGGCCCTGGAGCGCTTCGAAGAACATGTCGCGCGGGACGGACGGCATCGCGAGACGCGCGGCCGTCATGTTGAGCCGCTCGTAGTTCTGGTCGGGCCGGAAGGCGACTGCGCGCCCGTCGGGCGTTCGGTGCACCTTGAACCCCTCGAACAGCGACAGACCGTACTGGAGACCTCGACAGGACGGGTGCAGCAGGATGGGTCCGTAGGGCCGGATCTCGCGTTCCCGCCACGCGCCATCGGCGTACCGCGCCACGTACATGTGGTCGGCGAACACCGAACCGAACGGGAGCTCCTCGAAATCCACCTCGTTCCGCCGCGACGTCTCCACGCGGGTCGTCGGGACGGGCGCCAGGGCGGTGTCGGACATCACGATCTCCTTCCGGGTGGTCCCTCCGGGGAAGCGCGAAGTGACCCCGGGCCCGGCAACATACGGCCGGACCCCCCGATCGGAAGACCCGCACGCAGGGCAGGGCGGACCGCGGCGCGGGGGATGGTCGCTCGGTCAGCCTCCAAGCGTCTCCGTCGGGCACGACGGACCGCCGACCGCGGCCACGGCGAACGGCGCCTCGGCCCCGAAGTAGTCGTAGATCAGACGGGCCATCTCGGCGATCGTTCGCTCGCGGCGTCGCGTGGAGCTGTGGAGCGTGTTTACGAACGCCGCGACGGCGACGTGCCCCCGTCCATCGGGGAGGGTGATGATCCCGACGTCGTTCACGGCGCCGGCCATGGTGCCCGTCTTGTGGGCGACCTCGGTGTCGCGCGGGAGGAGTCCCTTCAGCCGCCGCGGACCCGTGCGAGTCCCCGTCATCACGTCGAGCAGCCGCCCGTGTGTCGACGGCTCCAGCCCCGCCCCGCGGTGCACCCGTACGAGAAGATCCGCCATCCCGTTCGGGGTCGACGTGTCCCTGGGGTCGCGGCCGTACGCCTCGCGCGCCGCGTCGCGGTGGTCCTGCGGAAGCGCATCGCGCATTCGGAAGTACTGATACCTGTACAGCTCGCTTTCCGGGACGGTGTCGGAGATCCCGGACAGGTCCGCGAAAGTGCGGGCCTCGGAGCGGTCCACATCCACGCCCAGCACGCCGAGCTCGCGCACCCGGCGTGTGGCGGCCGACGGGCCGCCCGACATGTTGAGGATTACGTCGGTCGCAGTGTTGTCCGAGACGCCCATCATCAGACCGAACAGGCTGTCGACCGTGATGCTGACCGCGCGCCCGCCCGACCACGACGCGAGGGCGCTGCTTCCGGGCCGGAAGTCGGTGATCGGGACACGGATCCTCTCGGACGGGTCGATCTCGCCGGCGTCGACGCGGGCGAGGTACTCGAGCGCCATCGGGACCTTGGAGACGCTCGCCATCGGGAAGCGCCGGGCGCCGTTGTACGACACTCGCAGTCCCGACTCGATGTGGACCGCCGTGAACCCGACGTCCCCGCTCACTCGTCGCGAGATGCGCTCGAGGGACGCTCCGATGGAATCGGGCACCGCGCACACCGCCGGCAGGTCGCTTCCGGCCGCGGGACCGCTCTGGGCGACCGCCGGGTGTGCGACGCAGAGGGCGCCCCCGGCGATCGCGACCGCGAGCCCGCAGATCCGTGTCGATCGTCTCGTCATACGCTCACTCTCGCAGTGCTGCAGGTTCGCAACGGTTCCCGGCCCCTCGGTCGCCGCCCCGCAGCGGTCCGCAATCCCGCGCGGCATCCTGCAACGCGCGGACCGCCGGTTTTCTTACGTTGCGGGCCCGCGAAACCGATTTCGGTCGCGTATCCTCCTGACGCGCCGGGTCTTAGCGCAGGTTCCGGACCGCGGCGACCGGGGAGCGCTCGATCAGGCGTGTCCGCGCGCGTCGACGAGCCTCGGTCCGTCGTCGGGGACCGTCCCGGGTTCGACGACCTCGACGTCGAGACGCACACGGACGGCGTCCCGCAGCGCGGTCGCGAGCGCCGCGGCGTCGATCACCTCCCTCCCGGAGATCTCGATCGAGACGGTGAGGACGTCGTCGCGTCCGTCGGTGGTCACCACGCCACGATAGGCCGAAATGCCGGGGTGAGCGTTCAGCACGGATGCGAGCTGACGCGGGTGGACGAACATCCCGCGCACCTTGACGCCCTCGCCGACGCGGCCGAGGAAGCCGGTGAGCCGGGGGGTCGTGCGCCCACACCCGCAGGGGGCGTCGTTCAGGGCCGAGAGATCGCCGGTCCCGAAGCGCACGAGCGGATAGGTGGAGTTGGCGCTCGTCACAACGACCTCGCCGGGCTCGCCGGCCGCCGCGGGACGGCCCGTACCGGGCGCGACCACCTCGACCACCACCCGGGGCGAGACGTGCCAGCCGTCCTTCCGGTCGCACTCGTACCCGAGGATCCCGGCGTCCGCGGTGCCGTACGCCACATGGACGTCGACCCCGTGCTCGTTCTCGAGTCGGTCGCGCACTGGCGGGAAGAGCGGCCCGCCCGTCACGAGTGCCCGCTCGAAGGGCTGCTCGCCACGGGCTTCCAGGGCTCGCTCGACCAGTGTCTCGAGAAACTGGGGCGTCCCGGTGTAGCCGGTCGCGGCCGTGTGCACGGCGGTCTCGACCTGCTCCGCGCTGTTCCCGACGCCACCGGGGATGACGACGCACCCGACCGCGCGGAGCCCCGCGTCGAGCAGGTGTCCCCCGGGCGTGAGGTGATAGGAAAGCGTGTTCAGGACGACCTGACCGGGCCGAAAACCGGCGGCCCACAGCGCCGGGGCCACACGCCAGTAGTCATCCTCGCGCCCCTCGGGGTCCGTGATTCCGCCCGGCGACCGGTAGACGCGGCGAAGCTCCGAGACGGGGACGGCGAGCATGCCGCCGAAGGGCGGCGAACCGGTCTGGAGGTCGGGGAGGTCGTCCTTGGCGAGGATCGGGATCGGCGTCAGTTCCGCCACCCCCGCCACGTCCTCGACCGCGACCCCCGCGTCGTCGAGCCGCCGTCGTATCTCGATCGTGTGCTCGTACCCGTATCGGACCGCGTGCGCGGCGAGCCGATCCTGCGACGCTGGGAAGTCGTGCCGCGCCTCGGCCGCGGACCAGCACACCCGCTCGTTCACGACAGCCACCGCTTCCGTCGGCGGTAGTGCTTCACATCGCGATACGAGCGGCGGCCCACGTCGCCAAGACCGAGATAGAATTCCTTCACGTCGGCGTTCGACCGCAATACGTCGGCGGTCCCCTCGAGGACCACTCTTCCGCCCTCCATCACGTACCCGTAGTCGGCGATGTCCAGCGCGAGCCGCGCGTTCTGCTCGACGAGGAGGATCGTCGTCCCCTCCTCGCGGTTGATGCGCCGGATGATCTCGAAGATGTCTTTCACCAGAAGGGGAGCGAGCCCGAGCGAGGGCTCGTCGAGCAGCAGCATGCGAGGTCGCGCCATCAGCGCCCGCCCCACGGCGAGCATCTGCTGCTCGCCGCCCGACAGGTAGCCGGCCCGCTGACGGGCACGCTCGCCCAGTCGCGGGAAGTAGTCGTAGACCCGCCGGATGTCGTCGCGCACGCCCGAGCGCGGCGGACGAGTGTACGCGCCCGCGCGCAGGTTGTCCTCGACGCTCAGGTGCTCGAACACGCGGCGGCCCTCGATCACCTGGAAGATCCCGGATCGGACGACGGCGGCCGCGTCGAGCCCGCGAAGGTCCTCCCCCGCGAAACGGATCGTCCCGTCGGTGACCTCGCCGTCCTCGACCTCGAGCAGCCCCGAGATCGCCTTGAGGGTCGTCGACTTGCCGGCCCCGTTCGGTCCGAGGAGGGTCGCGATGTGACCCTCGGCGACGGCGAGCGACAGCCCGCGCAGCACGAGGATAACGTCGTCGTACAGCACCTCGACGTTGTTGAGCTCGAGGAGCGGCTCCGCGGTCTCGGCCGCCGGCCGGGTCGGCGACGTCACGGCACCGCGGGGGCCGTCATGAAATCGGTCACGGGGCGCCACTGGCCTCCCTCGACCCGGTAGATGCGCATGCCGTTGGACCCTCGGTGATCGTCGGCGGAGAAGGTGATCGGCACGGTCACCCCGCCGGTCTCGAAATCGGTGAGCGTCTCGAGGGCCGCGCGGACGCTCTCGCCGGTGAGTGGCTCGCCCGTCGCGGCCGCGCGTCGGAGCCCCTCCCCGAAGATCTCCGCGGTGAACCACCCCTGGGTGTAGGCGTTGGTCCGCGCCGAGACGTCCTCTCCGCGCGCTTCGAGAAAGGCCCCGAGGTCCGCCAGACCCGCGACGTCGGCGTCGGGGGGCGGGTAGGGCATCCCGCCGATCACGCCCTCGGCCGCCTCGCCGGCGAGCTCGACGAGCAGGGCGTTCGAGCACCAGTTGAGACACACGATCGTGGCGTCGAGGCCGAGGCTGCGGGCGTTGCGCACCGCGACGGATGCGGGCGCCGAGGTGTTCTGGATCACGATGTAGCCGGCGCCGGACTGCCGGATCCGGGTCATCTCGGCGGTGAAGTCCGTGGCGCCTCGCGGCATCTCGTACAGCTCGACGTCGACCCCGATGCGCGATGCGTACTCCTCGCCGAGCTGCGTCCAGGGTGAGAGACCGAAGGGGCTCGCGTGGTGGAGGAGGGCGACTCCGGCGCCGCCCGATCCGCCCTTCTCGGCGTGGTCCGCCGCGATCCAGTCGAGCGCGACGAGGAACTGCTGGCTGTAGGAGGTGGCGGTGAGGAAGTTGTACGGCGCCTCGGCGGGGTCGCCCAGCCGGTGCGACAACGAGGCCGAGCTGAACGGGATCCGGTCGTCCGCGACACGCGGGACGAGCGCCTCGGTGTCCCCCGTCCCCCACCCCATGAACACGATCGCTCCCTCCTGCACGAACTGGCTGTAGAGCTGCTCGGCCCGGTCGACGGAGTAGGCGTAGTCCTGGAAGACGAGGTCGATCTGCCGTCCGGCGATGCCCCCGCGCCCGTTCGTCCACTCGACCCAGCCGCGCACCGCGTCCGCGTAGTCTGTCCCGATGTCGGCCGTGGGACCGGTCAGGTCGAAGATGGCGCCGATCCGGATGACGTCGTCGCCGGCGTCCTCCCCACCCCCGCCGCACGCCGCCAGGAAAGCGAGCGAGAAGCAGATCCTCCACCCGCGGGTCGTCCGTGGACTCCTCATGCGCTCTCCCCTGCCGAGATGTGCTCTGCGCCGCCGCTCAGCCGCCACGGCTCTCGCCGCGCCGGTACGCGAACGGCCACACGTCAAAGTAGTCTTTCACGTTGCGCCACAGTTTCGACAGTCCCTCGGGCTCGAAGATGAGAAACAGTATGATCACGAGACCGAAGGCGGCTTGCTGGACGTTGGGGAGCTGGACCGCCACGGCCGGCGCGGCATCCTGGAGCGCCCGACCCAGATTGGTGATCGCCGCGGGAAGCAGGGTGATCAGCGCCGCTCCGAAGAACGACCCGCGGATCGTGCCGAGCCCCCCGACGATGATCATCGCCAGATACAGGATCGAGGTCTCGAGCGTGAACCGCTCCCAGGTGACGATCGTCCGGTAGTAGGCGATGAGCGCACCGGCCAACCCGACGAAGAACGAGGATGTCGCGAAGGCCACCAGCTTCGTGCGGAACACGTCGACGCCGATCACGCTCGCCGCGATGTCCTGGTCGCGGACCGCGACGAACGCGCGCCCCTGCCGCGAGCGGAACAGGTTCGCGGTGAAGAGCGCGGTGGCGCCGGCCAGCGTCACCGCCAGCCAGTAGAAGGCGAAGTCCGAGTTGAGCCGCGTCCCGAACATCCGCGGGGCGGGCACGACGAGGGCCTCGGTCCCGCCGGTCACCGCCGTCCAGTGCGTCACGACCCACTCGATGATCTCCTGGGCCGCGAGCGTCGCGATAGCCAGATACAGACCCTTGAGCCGCAGTGACGGGAGACCGAAGAAGGTGCCGACGACGGCCGTGAGGACGCATGCCGCCGCGATGCTCACCCCCCAGGGGAGACCGAACTCGAGCGTGAAGAGCCCCGCGCCGTAGGCCCCGACGGCCATGAAGGCGCCCTGGCCCAGCGACACCTGCCCGGTGTACCCGACGAGGATGTTGAGCCCGATCGCGCCGATCGTGGCGATCGCGATCTGGTTGGCCAGGTTCAGCCAGTAGGGCGTCGCCAGCCAGGGAAACACGAGGAGGAACCCGACGAACAGCGCCATGCGGGCCCGCTCGACGGGCGTTCGGCGGAGACCCATGTCGGATTCGTAGGTCGAGTGGAAGACCCCGCAGTCGAGCGCCATCGTCAGCGTCCGTCCGGGCGGTCAGACACGCTCGATGATCTCTTTCCCGAACAGCCCGTAGGGCCGGATCATCAGCACCAGCACGAGCAGGATGTACGGGATGATCAGGTTCAGGCCGTGCCCGATGTACCCGCCGACGTAGACCTCCAGCAGCCCGATGATCGCCCCGCCCAGAACCGCGCCGCCGATCGAGTCGAGACCGCCGAGGATCACGACGGGGAAGACCCGCAGACCGACCGCGGACACGTTCCCGCTCACCCCGACGATGTTGCCGAGCATCACGCCGCCGACCGCCGCGGTGACCGCGGCGATGGCCCACGCGACCGCGAACACGCGGGGGATGGCGATGCCCATGCTGAGCGCCGCCATCTGGTCGTCGGCGATCGCGCGCATCGCCACCCCCTCGCGGGTTCGCTTGAAGAACAGGGCGAGGAGCCCGAGAAGGGCGAGCGCGATCGGGATGGCGAGCAGCCGGTCGGCGCT
>JAWWCR010000019.1:0-41899 GCA_033720355.1 Gemmatimonadota bacterium | reverse complement strand
TCACGAGCGACGATGTCATCGGCGGCGGGTGCGGGCTGTTCACCGGGTTCGGGTCAGTCGAGCGCGGATCGATCCGTCCCGGCGACTGCGTCGTCGTCCAGGGGTCGGGCCCGGTCGGGCTGTCGGCGGCCGCGTTCGCCCGGCTGGGCGGCTGCGGGGCGCTCTTCGTGATCGGCGATCCCGCGCCGCGGCTCGACCTGGCGCGACGGCTGGGGGCCGACGAGGTGTTCTCCGTCTCGGCCGGCACGGCCGGCCATCGCCTCGAGGCGGTGCGCCGGGCCACTGCCGGGCGCGGGGCCGACGTGGTCATCGAGGCGAGCGGGAACCCGGCTGCCGTGCCCGAAGGCTTCTCCCTGCTGAGGGCGGGCGGCACGTACGTGATTGCCGGCCACTACACGGATGCCGGCCCGGTCGAGGTGAATCCGCATGTCGACATCAACCGCAAGCACGCCGATGTGCGGGGCCGGTGGGGCACCGAGCTCCATCATGTCGCCCGAGCGCTCGAGCTGCTCGCTCGGAATCGCGACCGGCTACCGTTCGCGGACGTGATCGGGGGCCGCTACGCCCTCGCCGATGTCAACCGGGCGCTCGAGGACGTGGCCGACCTGCGGGTAACCAAGGCCATCGTCACGCCCTGACGGCCGGGCGCCACCGCTCCGGGTGCGCCGTCAGCTCGGCGACCCCCTCTTCGAGGACGTCGAGCAGCAGATCGATGTGCTCGAGGTGCGTCCGGAAGACGACGATGGCGGCGCGGAGCACGAAGACGTCATCGACCAGCGTCGAAGACACGAAGACCCGGCCGTCGTCGTGTACATAGCTCGTGAGGGCGCGGTTGAAGTCGTTCGCGTCCCCGTCGTCGGGCACCCAGCGGTACAGGGCGACCGAGAGCTCGGGGTCGGGCCCTACCTCGAACCCGCGCCGCGCCGCCTCGCGGTGGAAGTACCGCGTCAGCTCGATCTTCTCCTCGAGGTTGGCGCGGAAGGGCTCGACCCCGTGGAGCAGCAGGGGCAGCCAGAGCCGCGGCCCCCGGAAGTGCTTCGTCAGCTCGTGCGACAGATCGGCCGGGGAGTCATCCGCATCGTGCGCGGCATCCTGCATATAGTTCGCGTCGTAGGTGTGCGCCGCGGCCAGATGGTGTCCGTCGCGCACGAGCACCGCCCCCGTTCCGTAGGGCAGAAAGAGGGTCTTGTGCGGGTCGAGCACGCACGAATCGGCGCGCTCCATCCCGGACAGGCGTGGACGAACCGCGTCGACGAGGGCGAAGAACCCGCCGTACGCCGCATCGACGTGGAACCACAGATCCTCGGCCTCGGCGACGTCGGCGATGGCGTCGAGCGGATCGATCGCGCCCACGTCGGTCGTGCCGGCCGACCCGAGCACGAGCCACGGACGCAGGCCCCGCTCCCTGTCGATCGCGACCAGCTCTGCGAGGGCGTCGGCCCGCATGCGGTAACGGTCGTCGAGCGGGACCTCTCGCCACACGGTCTCACCGAGCCCCGCCACCCGGAGGGCCTTCCTGAGACAGTGGTGGACGTGGGACGTCGCGTACACGACCGCGTCGGGGACGTCCCTCGCCGAAAGCCCCGTGGCATCGCGTGCCGTGTGGACCGCGACGAGACTGGCCACCGATCCGCCCGCCGCGAGGTTGCCGCGGGCCGACTCCGGATAGCCGATCAGATCCCGCATCCAGTCGAGGAGCAGGTTCTCCATCTTCACGCCGCCCGGGCTGGCGAACGACACGCCCGCGTACTCGTTCGTCACGGCGGCGACGTAATCGCCGAGCGAGGCCGCGTAGACTCCCCCGCCGGGGATGTAGGCGACGTGTCCGGCCGACGCGGCGTTCAGTCCGGGTTGAGCGACCGCTTTGTCGTAGACGCGCAGCAGGGTCTCGATATCGTGTGCCGGGCCGATCCCGGGTTCCTCGACCGCCGCCGCGGTGTCGTCCGTCCGGAAGGCGGGGCGGTCGGGAAGCTCGCCGAGAAAGCGCTCCGCGTAAGCCGCGACGGCGGAAAGCAGTCGCCCTCGCTCGCCGACCCCGGGGTCGAGCTCGGCGCCGAGGGCCTCCAGTTCCCGGATCCGCTCACGGGGATCGGGTGCTTCTTCGTAGAGCCCGCCGGTCACGGCGGCGGTGGAACGACCCTGGTGGCGCCGAGGCGACCGGACGAACCGATGGGGAAGCCGCCCCTGGTGGGCGGGGTGGCCCCGAGACGCGAGCGGTGGCGGAAGGGCGCGAAGTATCCGGGGAAACCCCACCACGAATCGTCGTCCTGCTGGACGACGAAGACGGTGTCGGGGGGCGTCTCCACCACCGAGTCCGATGCGTCGCGGCTGGCTGGCAGGCGCGGGGTACCGACGATGATCTCGACGTCGGGCTCGTCGGCAGGGCCGATCACCGTCTGGACGACGAGCGGTGTCAGACCGAGCGCGAGCACCGTCTCGTAGCTCACGCAGCCGCAGACCTCGATGCCGGCGTCGACCTGGAACCGGTTGAGAGCGATGACCGTCGGGTCGAGCAAGCGACCGTCGCGCACTCCGGGGTCCTCCCCCGCCGCGGCGAGCGCTTCCTGGACGGCGAGGATCTCGCGAGCGCTCAACGGGCTCGCCACACGGTGCTCGACGCGCTCGGGCGCCAGCGACGCGTACGCCGTCACCCTGATGCCGGCGCCGGCGGGGCGCGCGTCGACGAAGGTCGCGGTCGTTCCGGAGATGATCTCCACCTCCTGGGCGTTCGCCGGCGGGGCCGGAGAGCCGACCAGCACCAGCGCGACCGCCGTGGTCGCCAGGAGTCGACGTGCGATCGACGAGCCCAACCGATTGTGACTGAACATCTTACGGCTCCCTCCCGCAGATCCGAAGGCCGCCTCGCAACCACATGGCGCGACTCCCCTCCCCGCATGCTACATGCGGGTGGGGCGGGACGCGACCCGCCGGGCGACGAGGACGCGGCCCCTGGAGTCGCCCCGGGGGTAGCATGCACTCGTTGGGAAACGCACGCGGGGTTGCGCGCATTCGGGTCCGCACCGTAAACCCCCGGCGAGCGAGCGGCGTCTTCCACGACGTTGGGGCGTCCGCCGGGCGTCCCCGCGGAACCCCTGATGAGAGGAGTCACCGGTTGAAGAAGCCCCACGGTCGACATCTCCGCCCATTCGCGCTCGCCGGCGCCGCGCTGACCACCGTCGCGTTCGGCCCCCTCCCGTCCGTCGCCCCCGCGACCGCGCAGACGCGGGCCGAGCGCGCCGACCGCTTCATGCAGGCCTTCCACGACCAGCGACGCTTCAACGGTGTCGTGCTCGTGGCGGACGAGGGGGAGATCCTCTACCGCGGCGCGTTCGGGTTCGCGGACGACGAGGGCGGCCCGAACGACGTATCGACGAGGTTTCGGATCGCCTCGATCACGAAGCAGTTCACGGCGGCGACCATCATGCGGCTGGTCGAGGCGGGAGCGCTGCGGCTCGACGCGCCCATCCGCGACTACATCCCCGAGTACCCGCACCCGGCCGGAGACTCCATCACGATCGAACACCTGCTCACGCACACATCGGGGATTCCGAGCTACACCAACCTGCCCTCGTTCGCCGGTGAGATGCTCGCCACCGAGATGACGCCCGGCGAAATCGTCGCCCTCACGTGGAACGAGCCGCTCGAATTCGAGCCGGGGAGCCGATTCGCCTACAACAACACCGGGTACGTGCTGCTCGGGTGGATCGTCGAGCGCGTGACGGGGCGACCCTACGAGGAGGCGCTCGCCGAGCTGGTCCTGTCGCCCCTGGGGCTCGAGCACACGGGGTACGACCACGCGAAGACGCCCGCCGCCGGTCACGCCGCCGGGTACACGCGAACGCTCGTCGGGTACGAGGACGCCACGTTCATCGATCCCTCCCTCCCCCACGCGGCCGGCATGCTCTATTCGACCGTCGACGACCTGTACCGGTGGGGCCGTGCGCTCGTCGGGTGGGATCCGGGACCGTTCGATGACCCCGCTACGGCGGAGCGGATGATGACCCCGTTCCTCGACGGCTACGGGTACGGTCTCGGGATCGGCTACCGGACGATCGGTCGCGAGGACTCGGTACGCGTCATCCAGCACAGCGGGGGGATCTTCGGCTTCGCGACGATGCTGCGCGTCTTCCCCGACCACGACCGCATGATCGTGCTTCTCGACAACACGTCGTCGTCGCTCGGCCCCATCCTCGACGGACTCACGAACCTGCTGTGGGGCGCCGAGGCGCGGCTTCCGAAACCGTCGATCGCCGAGCGACTGCTCCCGATCGTCGAGTCGGGCGGTCCGGAAGCGGCGATGGAGCGGTACCGTAACTGGAGGCGTACACGCCCCGACGACTACGAATACGGACCGGGCGAGCTCATGACGCTCGCGCGGCACTACCACGATGCCGGCGACGGTGAGACGGCCGCGGTAATCCTCGAGACGCACGCCGAGGAGTTCCCCGACATGCCGATTGCGCACTATGCCCTGCACGAGATCTACGTGGAGATGGGGGACACGACGCGCGCCGTCTCGCGGCTCGAGACCGCGCTCCGCTCGAACCCCGGACAGCCGAACCTGCTCGAGGCGCTCCTGAACCTGGGTGTGGAGCCGCCGGCCGCGTTGCGCATGCCACCGATTGAAGTGCCCGTCGAGCAGCTCGGGCGGTTCGCGGGCTCGTACCGCGTCGACCCGACGACCACGCTCGACGTCGAGCTGGTCGACGAGGGGCTCACGGCCGCCCGCACGGACGAGCCGTCGTTTCGCCTGATCCCCCAGGCCGAGACGACATTCCTGCTCGAGGGGTCCGCCATCCAGTTCGTGTTCGAGATCGTAGGCGCAGAGGCCACCGCGGTCTCGATCCTCGAGTCGGGTCAGCGGGTCACCTTCCCGCGCGAGCCGGCCAGCCGTCCCCCGACGGGCTTCCGGTGAGCACGCCGCCGCGGAGCGGCGAGGACCGGGTCGCCGAAGTCGTACGTAGCAGGACCGGCCGGACCGGCCAGCCCCTCTTCGTCGGCGTAGCCGGGGGGAGCGGCTCGGGTAAGACCACGGTCGTCGAACGCATCATGAGCGGGCTCGCCCCGAGCCAGGTGACACTGATCCACCACGACACCTACTACTTCGACTATGGCCACCTGTCGCTCGACGAGCGCGCGGCCGTGAATTTCGACCACCCCGACTCGCTCGAGACGACCCTGCTCGTCGAGCACCTCGATGCCCTCGCCCGAGGACAGACGGTCGATCTGCCCGAGTACGACTTCACGACCCACACACGCCGCACCCACACCCGGGCGGCCGCCCCCACACCGGTCATCATCGTCGACGGCATCCTCGTACTCGCCGACCGGGACGTTCGGGATCGGCTCGATATCAAGATCTTCGTCGATACCGATGCGGACATCCGCTTCATACGCAGGCTCGAGCGCGACATGGAGCACCGGGGACGCACGCTCGCGTCGGTCGTCTCGCAATACCAGAAGACCGTCCGGCCGAT
Organism: Gemmatimonadota bacterium; assembly: GCA_033720355.1. Taxonomy (GTDB): domain Bacteria; phylum Gemmatimonadota; class Gemmatimonadetes; order Palauibacterales; family Palauibacteraceae; genus Palauibacter. The sequence continues at coordinate 36,422 of JAWWCR010000019.1, read as the reverse complement.
GCACCTCAAGTTCGTCGAGCCCTCGAAGCGGTACGCGGACGTGATCGTCCCCGTGGGTGGCGAGAACGAGGTCGCGATCGACATGGTCGTGACGAAGCTCAGAGAGGTGCTCGCCCCCGCCCGCTGATCCACCGGACCGTCGCGAAACGCGAGCGCCTGGCAGCCTCCGGTGCTCCGTCCCGTCCCGAGCCACGCGGGTGGCGACGTGCGGTATCCTCGATCCCCACGAGGGACTGGTCGGGTGAATGCGCAGTTGGCACGACCCCACGGTGGCGCCGCTCGGACGCAGCGTGTTCGCCGACGGAGCTTCCGCGAACTTCGTCGAGTCTGGCGGCAAGCTGCTGTTCGTCGCCGGGGGCGAGGGCGGGCTCGAGATCGTGCGCGTCGACCTATGGCCCCTCGCGGCCGCGGCTCGGGTGGGCCGGCGAGGGCCGTCGACGGGGCTGACGACCCGCCCCCCGACCCGAGCCTCACATCGACTCCCGATTCCCCATCTGATTGGCTCGATTCGGGTTGACTCGCGCACACCCGCCGGACCGCCATATGCCCCTCAACCACGGGGGTTGCCGGGGAGTCGCGAGTGCGCAAGCGTCGCTTCGTGGTGACGAGGGGAAGATGACGGGCGTTTCGACACCTTCCTCCTCGGAGGCGACGCATGAAGGTCCGAACCCTGCTTTCGGCCGCGCTGGCGGCCGGCTCGATGTTCGCTCTCTCCGCCTGTGACGAGACCCGCGAGGTCGCGGGTCCCCTGTCCGACTTCAACGACTTCAACCTCCTCGTCGAGGTGACCGAGACGGGACCCGGCGCGGATCCGAACGGCTACGTGATCACGGTTTCACCGGGCGACGTGTCCGAGCGGCTCGCTCACGGCGAGCTCTACCGGCTGCGGGTCCCGAAGTCGGACTCCACATACACGGTGACCCTGAGCGAGGTGGCGGGAAACTGCACCGCCGACGCGATGTCGAGATCGATTCGTGTGCTGGTCCGCGATCGGTGGACGCTCGCGCGAAGGGCCGACTTCACCGTCGACTGCCGCTAGACGGCCGGTTCCCCCGCGGGCCGGTTGCGCTCTCCCGGACGGGCGAGGATCCTGACGGCGTGAGACGGGGTTCGGGATCGCGCCGCGAGCGCGGTTCTGCGCGCTTCAACGCGAGGCCGGAGAGCGCGTCATCACTGACACGTACGACATAGCGGTCGTCGGGCTGGGGGCGATCGGCGGCGCGGCCGCCCTCTCGCTCGCCGATCGCGGGCACCGCGTGCTGGGCATCGATCGCTTCCGCCCGCCCCACCCCTTCGGATCGTCGCACGGCGGCACGCGGATGTTCCGCGAGGCATTCTACCACGGCACATTCCACCAGCCTCTCGTCGAGGCCTCCCGGCACGGCTGGGCGGGGCTCGAGGCCCGAGTCGGCGCCTCCCTGCTGACTCCGGCGGCCGCGCTCATGATCGGACGGCCCGGAGACCGCGTGTTCGGCGGGTGCGCCCACATGTCCGGAGATCTCCCCCCCCGGTTCGAGTGGCTGCCGGCCCCCGGGATCCGCGAGCGGTACCCCGCGTTCAGGGTCGGCGACGACTCGATCGCTCTGCTCGAGCCGGACGCCGGGATCCTCGCGCTCGACGCCTGTCTGGGGACGACGCTCGGGCTCGCGGCGGACTCCGGCGCCGAGCTCCGTTTCGGCGAGCCGGTGGCGTCGTGGTCCGTGGCGCGCGGCCTGGTGCAGCTCTTGACGACGACGGGAGAGATGCGGGCGCGCAGGCTCGTGCTCTGCCCGGGGGCGTGGACGCCGGCGCTTGCGGCGGGGCTGCCCCTTCCGCTCGAGGTCGAGCGCACCGTGCAGCACTGGTTCGAGCCGCGCGAGGCTGACGGGGCGACGGCGCTCGAGCCGGAGAGCTGCCCGGCCTGGGTCTGGGAGCACCAGCCCGGAACCGAGTGGTACGGCTTCCCCCTGCGGGCGGGCGAGGTCAAGGTCGGAATCCACGTCGCGGGGGAACGGGGAACGACCGCGGAGGGCGTCGACCGATCGGTCTCGGCGATCGAGCAGGAGGCGATGCGCGATCTCCTGGAGCGCCACATGCCCGACGCCGCCGGCCGCTGCGCGCGGTCGGACGTGTGTCTGTACACGACGACGCCCGACCGCCTCTTCGTGCTCGACCGTCACGCGGATCACCCCGAGGTGGTGCTGTTCTCCGGAGGGTCGGGCCACGCGTTCAAGTTCGCGCCGGTGCTCGGGGGCCTTCTCGCCGATCTGGCCACGGACCGCGAGCCGGCCTTCGATCTCGCGCCGTTCTCGGCTACACGCTTCTGAGAGAACGACGCCTGCGCGTCAGTGCGCCCGCGACTCGGTGATCGCCGCGTAGACCAGCGCGCGCAGCCGACCGTGATCGTCGAGACCGGCCGCCGGTATCACCTGAGTGAAGTAGACGACCACGAGCCCTTCCTGCGGGTCGACCCAATAGGTCGAGTGGTAGGCTCCGCCCCAGGCGTATTCGCCACGCGACCCGGGCGCCCCGGCGGCGCCCACGTCTTCGCGGATCGAGAACCCGAGCCCGAACCCGACGCCGGGTCCTCCGAACGCCTCGGTAAACAGCGAGCCGACGTGGTTCCGCGTCATGAGATCCACGGACGTCGGTGCGAGCAGCCGCACGCCGTCGAGTTCGCCGCCGTCGAGAAGCATCTGGAGGAACCGGGCGTAGTCGCGCGCGGTGGAGAGCAGGCCGGCGCCACCGGAGAAGCTCCTGCGGGGCCCGTCCACGTACTCCCCCTGTGTCTGCATGCCCGGGCCCTCCGGCGCGCGGTCGAGCGAGCCATCGAGATTGTAGACGACGGCGAGCCGGTCACGCTTGTCGGGCGGCAGATAGAAGTGCGTGTCGCGCATGTCGAGCGGCTCGAGAATCCTCTCGCGCAGGAACGCGTCCAGCGGCTGACCCGACACGGCTTCGATCACCGCACCGAGGATGTCGGTGTTGTATCCGTAGACGTAGGCGTCCCCCGGCTGCCGGTCGAACGGCAGCGCGGCGAGACGGTCGACGGTCATCCGGATCGGCTCGTCGAGGTGTCCGAAGTACCACCCCTGGATCCCGGCGGTCTCCCAGCGGTCCGCACCCGGGCCGTAGCCGTACCCGATGCCGGCGGTGTGCGTGAGCAAGTCGCGGATCGTGATCGGACGTCGGGCGGGCTCCACCGTGTACCCACCGTTCCCGTCCGGCTCGGCGACCGTCGTCTCCTCGAACGAGGGCAGGTGCTTCGAGACCGGGTCACCGATGAGGAGCGCCCCCTCCTCCTGCAGCATCATGACCCCGACGCTCACGATCGCCTTCGTCTGCGACGCGATCCGGAAGATGGCGTCTTCCGTCATCGGGTCGACGGTCTCGCGGTCCCGGTATCCGACCGCGGTCGAGTACACCACATGGCCATCCCGCAGCACGGTCGCGACCGCCCCGGGCAGGCGTCCCTCGTCCACATAGGCCTGGAGCGCGCCCGTCAGGCGGTCGAGCCGCTCGCTCGACATCCCGACGGACTCGGGCGTCGTACGCGGGATCTCCTGGCCGTTCGCACCGATCGAGGCGGCGAGCAGGACAGCCGCGGCCCCGAGGACCGCCGGTCGGGTGTGGCGATGCATGAAGGAACTCACTCCGGGCCTCCGGGGGACTCGAGACGCGAACCGCGAACACGAATCTGTTACGCCCCCGGGCCCGGCGTTTCCGTGTAGAGCTCTCGCAGCTTCGATTCCCTGTCGAGCGGAACTCCGATATCCACGAGCACGGAGGCGTCGATGACCCTGCGATCTTATCCGAACCGACCCACCCTCGCGACCGCGGCGCCCGCGATCGCGGCCGGCGCGTGCGAGCTGGCGGGGCGGCTCGGGGCCCGGGGCCCCGTCGACCGCCCCGCACGGGTGTGAACCGGCCGTTACTTCTTCTTCGGCCGGATCTCGATGTGGCGGCCTCGCGCCTCCTTCGTCTTGGGCATCTGTACGGTCAGCACGCCCTTCTCGTAGTGGGCTTCGATTCCGGCCACATCGACCGTCCCGGGCAGCGTGAACGAGCGCGTGAACGCACCGTAGCTCCGCTCCCAGATCCGCACCTTCCGGTCACCCTTCCCTTCCTCCTTCGTCACCTCGGACGTCTTCTCGCCCTTCAGCGTCAGGACGTTGCCCTCGACCTCGAGCTCCACGTCCTTCTCCTCGACGCCGGGCAGCTCGGCGGTCAGCACGAGCGCCTCATCCGACTCGACGACGTCCACGACCGGAGTCCAGCTCATGGGCTCGGCCGACCACATCGGCTCTCCGATCATCCTGGCCAGCCTGTTCTCGAACCCGTCGAACTCCAGGTCCGGAAACGCCGTCCACCCCCGACGGCGTCGTGTGGGAACCAGCGTGCTCATCTCTCCCTCCTTCCGACTGCTCCGCCGGACCTCGGCCACCGCATCGATCCGACGAAGACCGCTCACGAATCCGCGGTGGCCACCCTCGGCTGGAGGCGGGAATCGTGCCGGCGGGCAGGGTCGACGCAGGGGCCCGAAACGGCACGGCGGGGGCGGCTTCCTGCGAGGAGTCGTGCCGGCGAAACCCCGTCGGACGCGGCATTTGGACCCGAGCTCGTCCGCGGCGCCGGGGCGTTCCGCCGCACCCCTCGAGGTGGCGACGCCCTGCCCGGCGCATGTAGTGTCATCGGTGCCATGACCGCTCTCCCTCTTCCCCGGTCCCTCCGCGCCGTCGTCGTCGCCGCGATCGCTGCGGTTTCGCTCGGCGCCGCGTGGTGGCTTTCGCTCGAAGCGCCGTCACCGTCGAACGACGGCCCGCCGGTCCCCCCGCCACAGGCGACGGATCCGTTGAATCCGGCGATCTACATCGCGGGGGGGGAGATCCCGCGCACCAGGCGCGCTCCGGATCGGGAACGCCGCGTCGGGGACCCCCGATCGACCGTGGGAGAGGGCCTCGGCGGAGCCCGCGTCGCCCCCTTCTGGATCCAGCAGCACGAAGTGACCAACGAGGAGTACCGGCGGTTCGTCGCCGAGCACGCCTACCCCGACAGCACCGCCCGCTACCCGGTGACCAACGTCACCTGGGAGCAGGCGATGGCGTACGCCGTCTCGGTCGGGGGGCGTCTCCCGACCGAGACCGAGTGGGAGTTCGCGGCCCGGGGCGCCGAGGGCCGCACGTACCCGTGGGGCGAGGACGAGCCGACCTGCGAGCGGGCCCACTTCCAGGGGTGCGGCGAACGAAGTCCGATCGAAGTGATGACACGCCCCGCCGGGGCCACCCCGGAGGGCATCCACGACCTCGCCGGCAACGTGTGGGAGTGGGTCATGCCGACCTGGTTCGAGCCCGGTCGTACACCGGTGAACGACGAGGTCCGCCGGATGCGCGGCGGCTCGTTCGACGACGAGGCCTTCTTCCTGCGCGCGACGAACCGGAGCAACGACTTCCCTGCCGGTTTTCGCTATATCAGTGATGGCTTCCGGGTGGCCTGGTCGGCCGGGGGAGACTGAGCGGCGAGTCGGGGTGGATCGCGGAAACTGGCGATCTCGAGCGGCCGTAGGAATCCACCGTAGAGTCCTGGCAACATCGATCGGCGGCGGGGCGCACGAGCCCGCGGCGTGGCCGAACAAATCGAGGCGATCCATGCACCAGCTCGGCACCGACCTGCGGTACGGACTCCGCATGCTCGCCAAGACGCCGGCCGCCACCGCCACCGTGCTCGTCGCGCTGTCCCTCGGTATCGGGATCTCCACGCTGACCTTCAGCATCGTGGACAGCGCGGTGATGCCGACGCTCCCGGTGCCCGACGGCGACCGCGTCGTTCGGATCAACCGGATGGGCCAGACGCCCACGTCGGCCGTCGACTTCGAGCGGTGGTCCACGCGGCAGCGGTCGTTCGACGGTCTCGCCGGTGCGGACATGCGGATGGTCAGCATGGCCACACCGGGGTTCGCCCCCCGATCCACCCTCGGGGCCGCCATCACGCCGTCGCTGCTTCCGCTCCTGCAGGTCGAGCCGGCCCTCGGTCGGGGATTCACGGACGCCGACGCGAGTCCGGGCGCCCCGGCGGTCGCGCTCATCAACCACGCGCTGTGGATGGAACGCTTCGCCGGCGAGGCGTCGGCGATCGGCGAGGTTGTGCGGGTGGATGGTGCGCCGGCGTCGATCGTCGGGGTCATGCCCGAAGGGTTCGGGTTCCCGCTCGATCAGCAGGTCTGGACGCCGCTGGATCTCGACCCGGCCCACGTCGACCCGGCGGCGGCCCCGGCCGGCGACGGTCGATTCATCGTCGGTCGCCTGCGCAGGGAGGCCTCGCACGCCAGCGCCGCCGCCGAGCTCACCGCCCTGACCCGCGAGCTCGACACCGAGAGCCGGGGCGCGGCCGGCCCCGAGTCCGCGATCAGGGTCGCCGAGTTCACCGACATGTTCGGCGATCCCGGCGGCAGCACGATGGTCGCCGTCCTCCTGACGGGTGTGGCGCTGCTCGTCCTGCTCGTCGCCTGCGCGAACGTGACGAACGTCCTCCTGGCGCGCGCGATCGACCGGCAGCGCGAGGTCGCCGTCCGCATGGCGATGGGCGCGTCGCGCGTCCGGGTGACGCTACAGCTCCTCGCGGAAGTGTCGCTCGTCGCGGCGGCCGGCGGCGTCGGGGGGGCGCTGCTGGGTCTCTTCGGGATGCGGGCCATCGACGCGGCGATGCCGCCCGGGATGCCCTACTGGATCTCGTTTCGGATGAGCACGACCCTGCTCGGCTTCGTGGCCATCGTGGCGGTCGTCGCGGCGATCGCTGCCGGGCTCATGCCCGCGCTACTGGCCGGTCGGGTGAGCACCGACACGGTTCTAAAGGAGAGCAGCCGGGGGAGCGCGGGGGTCGGCGTCACGCGCGTGATGGGGCGTCTGATCGCCGTGGAGATCGGGCTCTCCTTCGCACTCCTCGTCCTCGCCGGGCTGTTCATCAAGAGCGGCATGAGGTTTCGGGCCACCGAGTTCGCGTTCGAGCCCCGCGAGGTCTACACGGCGATGATCAACATCCCGGCCGGCCCGCCGGGCGACTCGGCGTCGCGAGGACGGCTCGCCGAGGAGCTTCGCGAGGGAATCGCCGCCCTGCCGGACGTCGAGGCCGTGGCTCTCGGCACGGCGGTTCCCGGTGTCGGGTCGTCCGGGACCGTGTCGGTCGACATCCGGGGCTCCGGGGACACCGGCGAGGAGGCCGGACGTCGAGCCCGGTCGATCGCCGTGACCCCGGAATACTTCGAGCTGTTTCGGGCTCCCCCGGTCGCCGGGCGCACCTTCCGGGCCTCCGAGCTCACGGATGCTTCGGCGGTCGCGGTCGTGAACGAGGCGTTCGCGGAGAGCCACCTCGGCGGATCCGCCCTCGACCAGCGCATCCGCCTCGTGGGCACGAGCGGCGAAGAGGACTGGCGGGTGGTCGTCGGAGTCGTTCCGGATCTCCTCCCGGGCGGGATCGAGGTCGAGCTGCCCGAGACGGTCTACCTCCCACTGGATCCGGCACGCCGGGAGGGGCTCGTGCTCGTGGCCCGACCGCGGGTCGCGTTGTCCAACCTCGTCGCTCCGATCCGCGACGCCGTCCTCGCGCTGGATCCGGATATCGCACTCTTCAACATCCAGCCGCTCGATCAGGTGATCGCGAGCGCGAACTCGCACTTCCGGTGGTTGAGCATCGTATTCCTGGTGAGCGGGGGCGTCGCGCTCTTCCTCGCCGTGACGGGACTGTACGGCGTCATGGCCTTCTGGGTCATCCAGCGCACGCACGAGATCGGGGTTCGCATGGCCCTCGGCGGACGCCGGGTCACGATCGCCTGGCTGGTCCTGAGACGGGGGATGGCCCGGACGGCCATCGGTCTCGCCGTCGGGCTCCTGCTCGCGCTCCCGGCCGCGCTGTGGCTGGGATCGGCCCTGTTCGGGGTGAGGCCGTGGGATCCGGTCGTATTCGGTCTCACGGGCTCGGTCCTCGCGCTCGCGGCGGTCCTGGGGTGCGGGGTGCCCGTCCGGCGGGCGACGCGCCTCGATCCACGGAGGGTGCTCGCCGGCGAGTGAATCAGCCGGTCCAGTCCTCCCACCGCGACCCCACCGAGTCGACGAACCTCCTCGTACCCCGTGCGAACAGGCCATCGGCGAGCTTCCCCGCCCGCTCCCCGGGCGCCGAGCTCGTGCGCGAGGTGCCGAAGACCGGCGTTCTCTTCGGATCGCCGGCACATCCTCGAGCTCGCTCGCGCGTTCGAACCGCACTGTGGGTCGAGCGGAGGGGATGGGATTCGAACCCATAAGGGCTTTCGCCCGCCGGTTTTCAAGACCGGTGCATTAGCCGTTCTGCCACCCCTCCGGGGTCACCGGGAGCCCGTGGAGGACGTACCGGGCCGGATCCTCCGGACGACGGCGCCGCGGCGATCGATCGCCGTGATCGGCCAGCGTGGCGCGCTCTCGGTGAGGGGCGGAAGCTCGGCCGGAGCGCGGGCGGGCGCAACGTCCGCGTCGGCGCCCGGGATGACGTAGTCGTCGGACCCCTCGAGGTCGATCTCGTAACCGAGGTCGATCATCGACGCGGCGGTTACGCGGGACAGGGGATTCGGACCCGGCAGCACGGTCGCCGTCATCAGCTCGTTGCCGAACGGCATCTGGCTCCAGTGGCTGTCGGCGGTACCGTGACCGCCGGCGGTCTCGACCGGTACCTTCTTGCCGTCGAAACCGAGTCCGCCCGCAGCGTTGAACGCCGCGATCGCGTTCGTGCCGGCGAAGTGGGGCTCCGCGCCGCCGGACAGCGAGGGCTCCCTCAGCAGGGCGCGATCCTCCCAGATCGTACCGAACCCCAGAGCGTGCCCCAGCTCGTGGGTCACGAGACTCTCGAGGAAGTCGGGGTCGAGCTGGCTCAACCGCCCGGGGCCGTCGAGCCACACGGTCGCGGTGATCGGCAGGCCACCGTCCGAGCGAACGAGACAGGGGCCGCTCTCGGCGAGCGCGCCGATGTCGATCACACGCACGAACACGACGAGATCGTCCACCTCCTCGTCCATTTCGGGCGCCCCCACCCCGCAACCGGCGTCGCCTTCGACGAATGCGGGCGGCAGGCCGCGCATGATGAGGCCCTCCCAACGGGCGACGGCGCTCGCGATCCGCGCCTGCTGCTCCTCGCCGGGAGGGTCACCCCAGTAGCGCAGATCGATCGAGTACTCGGGATCGACGACGGGGCCGAAGGGATCCTCACACGCCGAGACGGAAGCGGCGACCGCCACGACGGCGGCGCGGATCGTGCCACGAGCCCGGGGGTAGTACCGTACGAAACCCCGACTCGACGGGACGCGTAGGGACCTGCGGTGCCGGTTCCCCCTGTATTTTGGGACGAAACCGACACAGATTGCGCTGACGACGGAACCGAAGCGGAGACGGAACATGAAGAAAATCGCCGTGCTGGTGGCGCTCGAAGTGATCCGCCGCCTGCTGAAGAAGATCTGACGCACCTCGAATCTCGACCGGAAGCCGAACGGTTGCCGGTCCTCCGGCGGGTGCTCGACCCCGCCGGACCCCTCGAAACCTCCCGGTGCGGTTCGCCCCACTATTTCGGCGGCGGTCCTATGCGACCTGGCCGCATCGCGGTGATGACCCTGAACGGCTTGATGGCGTCCCGGTCGTACGAGTAGTACACGAACAGCGGCTTCCCCTTCATCTTCCTGCGTTCGACCAGACCCCAGAACCTCGAGTCGAGGCTGTACTCGCGGTTGTCGCCGAGCATGAAGTAGCGCTCGTCGGGGATCACGAGCGGCCCCCAGTTGTCTCGCGTCGGCCGGTACGTGCGGCGCTCCACGCCCGGCGCGAGGTGCTCGAGCTGCCATACCATCGAAGGATCCGCGGCATCGGGCACGGACGGGTCGTGGATGACGTACGGCTCGTCGACGCGCTCCCCGTTCCGGAAGAGAACGGCGTCGGTCATCCACAGTGTATCCCCCGGGATCCCGATCGTGCGCTTGATGATGTCGAGCCCCGGAGCATGATCCGCCCGGAACACGATGATGTCGTTGTGCCCCGGTTCGGCGTACCCGGGGATGCGCAGGGCCGTCCCGGGGATCTGTGAGCCGAGCGACGTCTTGTTCACGAGGAGAAAGTCCCCGACCAGCAGCGTCGACTCCATCGACCCCGAGGTGATGACGAAGGTCGCCAGAAGAAACGTCCGGAAGAAGATGAAGATGACGAACGCGAACGCGAGCGTCTTGGCCCAATCGAGCGCCCAGGCCTTGCTCCAGCGATCCGGCGGCGGACGCTTCTCGTCCTCGCCGTTCTTCGCCGCCTCCTCGTCGGCCGGCGGCGATTTCGCCGAACGGTATTTCTTCGCCATGCGCTCCGCGCTGCCTCTCGATCAGGGTCTCGGGAAGTTGCCTACTCTGCGGGCGGCGCGAAGTTCACGCAACGAACTTCACATGAGACCATCGGTGTAGATGTGCAGACGCCACGAATCGCCGCCGCGCACGGCGCGCCCGATGTCGAAGCGGAGGAGCCCGTCCATCATCGAGAAGCCCGCACCCACGGCGGCCTGCCAGCCCTCCGTGCCGAAGCTGTCGCGCGGTCCGGCCCAGCCGGCGTCGCCCCACGCGGTCACCCGAAACGTGCTGCCCCCGATGTCGTACGGGGTCGGGCCGACCCGGAATCCGTACCCGAGCTCGGCCCGTCCGAGCCAGAACGCCTCGCCCGAGCCGGCCCCCGGATCGAAGGTGCGCAGGGTGTAAGGGCCGCCCAGGTACCAGAGACGCTGCGCCGACGGGGTGCCGAAGGTGGTTCCGGTTCCGGCCTCCACGGCGCCGGTCACGTTGCCGGCGATCGGGGTGCTGATCGACCCTGACACGGCCAGCCGCCCGTAGTCGAAGTCTCCGGCCGCCGCCTCGCCCCACACCGTGGCGCTCACAATCGGGTCTCCGGGGTCGACCCCCGAGAAGACCCGCAGCCGACCCGAAGCGCCGAACACGGTGCCTCGATCGGCGGCCACGTTGGACGCGAACACGCTGTCCTTCCACACGGCCGGCAACGACACGTCGGTCGTCTTCGGGGCGGTCTGCTGGAGCTCGCCGAAAAGCCGCCCCTCGAGCCGCAGGCGGGGGCGGGCACGGCTCACGAACACCTCTCCCCCTGTCTCGCGGAAGTAGAGACCGTCGTCATATCCGAGGACGAGGCTGTTGAACGAGTTGCCGAACCCCAGCGGGCGCCCCCAGTCGCCGAGATCCGTCAGCCGACGGTATGCGGCGATACCGAGCGAGCCGGTCGCGCTCTCGCTGAACCACCGGAGCTCGAGCCCCGGCTCGAATTCGGGGACTCCGATCCGCGGGGTGACCTCGAACCGGCTGTTGTCGCCGGTCCACCACCCCAGCGCGACCGCCGCCGAGAACCCCTCGACGCGGTTGAACCGGAAGAGCCCGGGCGAGAACCCGTAGAGGAAGTCGAGCCCGGGGAGCGGCGGCGACGGGGCGTCCAGCTCGTCGAGCCGCGATCTGATCTGCGAGATCTCGTCGTCCTCGAACGCGTCCACCGAGCCCGAGAACAGAGGCTCCGGCAACTCCGGAGCGCTCAGCAGGTCCTCGACCGGCGGGACGATCACGACCGTGCTCGTGCGGATGCTCGGAAGGCTGTCGTCGAGCACCGGCCGGGCGACGTCGAGCGAGTCGAGCTGTTCGGCCCGCAGTATGATGGCGCCCCGCACCGGGTTACCGTCTTCGTCGACCGGCTGCCCGTTCTCGTCGATCCTGACGACCCGGGGAGCGCCCTCGGGATCGATGATGATCGCCTCGTCTTCATCGCGAATGACGATCTCGAGCTCGTCCCCACCCTCGGTCCAGCGCGTCCAGCCCTCGGGGAGCGCATCCTCTCCCGGATCGAGCGTCTGGGGCCGATCGGTCTCGTAGCCCTCGAAGGTCCACTCGAAACGGACGGGCATCGTCGCGAGACCCCCGACCCGGGCCGTCCCGTCGAAGGCCATCCGGTTGGGGAGCCACCAGCGGAGCTCCTGGAGCCCGTAGTCGACCGTGATGAACTCGACCGTCGCGCGGATCGGCTTTACGAACCCCGGGACCTCCTCGGCGTCCTCGGGCTCCTCGCGCTCGAGGTCGAAATCGATCGCCGGGCGATAGGCCGCGCGCGCGAGCAGCGCCTGATCGCGGTCGAACCACAGCGATCCGACGATACGGTCGAACCGCCCCTCCCTCGGCTCGACGACGGCCTCGACGAGCGTGATCGTGCGATCGGCCCCCGGGAATCGGATCCGCAGTGTGTCCCCCGACCGGTAGCGGTAGTGGTACTGCGCGCTGTCCGCGAGGGGGTGAAGCGCCCAATCGCTGCCGAGAAAGACGCGGTCCTCGGCGGGGTCGAGGAAGTCGAAGTCGAGGTCGAACGCATCGTCGCGGCGCGCGTCCTCCTCGAACTCGACCCCGAGCCCGGCGATCGGCACTCCCCGCCGCACACCGAGCCACTTGATGATCCGGTCGCCGTCCGCGCCCCAGTAGACCTCCGCCGCACGCTCCTGATGGAAGAGGGCCCGTTCGCGCCGGATGACCCGGCCGCCCAGCCCCGCGTAAATGCGCTCGCGGAAGGTGACCTGGAAGCTCCCCAGACCCGCCGCCCGGGCGTAGCGCTCCCGCTTCGCCCGGATGATGAGGTCGCGCACCGCGGCGTCCGCGTAGGTGTCCTCTGGGACCGGGCGCTCGGTCGGGTACGGCGCCGCCTCGGTCGAATCGGATGCCTGCGCCCGGGCATCGGCGGCGCTCACGGCAAGGATGACGGCCACGCCCAGCACCGCGACCGCGGATCGGATTCCCCTCACGTCGGTGTCTCTCAGAATCGTGCGAGCTCGTACATCGAGGACCACGGGCACGTACGCTCGGCCGTCGGGCCCGGTTTCGGTCGTGCCATGCCGCGCGGCCGGAGCGCTGCCTATACTCTCCCGGCAGACGCCACGGACCGGGGCGACGTCACCCGGCGGGTCCGGGGCGCGTCGCGGCGCCGCGGGGTCACGAGACGACATGGGCATCTACAGAGACCACATCTTTCCGCGCCTGATGGACGGCGGGCTGAGCGGGCCGCAGCACCGCACGCTGCGCGCGCGGGCGTTGACACGGGCGCACGGCGAGGTGCTCGAGATCGGGTTCGGCACGGGGCTCAATCTGAGCTGCTATCCGCCGGACGTGGAGCGGCTCGTCGGCGTGGACCCGGCGGTCGTGCTCGAGCACCGGGTAGCGGGCCGCGTCTCACGCGCCCGCTTCCCCGTCGAGCGCAGCGCGCAGGACGCCTCGGAGCGCCTGCCGTTCGAGGACGCGACCTTCGACACGGTGGTCAGCACGTGGACGCTCTGCTCGATCGACCGGCTGCGTCGGGCCCTGACGGAGCTCAGGCGCGTCCTGCGCCCGGAGGGGGTTTTCCTCTTTCTCGAGCACGGGCGGAGCGATCGGACGCTCGCGGCCACCCTCCAGGATGCCGTGAACCCCTTGCAGAACGTCGTGGCGTGCGGGTGTAATCTCAATCGGAAGATCGATCAGGAGATCCAGGATGCAGGATTCAGGATCATCGAGCTCGAGCGTTTCAAGGTCCCCGGCGTCCCGCGCGTCTTCGGCGAGGTCTACGAGGGGGTGGCGACGCATGCGGATCGCGAGACGGGACCCGCGGGCCGTGGGTAACCGGACGGGGGCCCGGGCCGGCAGGCGGGCGGATCCCCGGGCCGGTACGCGGGCGCCGCGGTGGTCCGGCGTCGGCGTCGTACTCGTCGCGGCGCTCGCTGCCTGCGCACCCCCGGAGACCGCGGCACCTCCCGCACCGCGGGCGATCCCGGCGGCGCCGGGCTACGAGGCGGTCGTCGAGCGGCTCTCCGCGTTCATCGAGCACGAGCTCGAGGACAAGGAGCTCCCCGCCGTCTCGGTGGCCCTCGTGGACGACCAGCAGACCGTGTGGGCGGCCGGCTTCGGCGAGGCCGACCCCGGGGCCGGGGTTCCGGCCGACGCCGCGACGATCTACCGCGTCGGTTCGGTCTCGAAGCTGTTCACCGACATGGCCGTCATGCAGCTCGTCGAGCGCGACGAGCTCGACCTCGATGCCCCGATCACCGACTACATCCCCGAGTTCACGCTCGGCGACCCGATCTCGCCCGAAGTGACCGCGGACGGTCCGCCCACCCTCAGACAGCTCATGTCGCACCGGGCGGGGATCGTCCGCGAGCCGCCCGTCGGCCACTATTTCGACGACACCGGACCGAGCCTCGCGGCAACCGTGGCCAGCCTGAACGGCACGCCGGTCATCTACGAGCCGGGCTCGCGGGTCAAGTACTCCAACGCGGGGATCGCCACGGTCGGTTACGTGCTGGAACGGACACAAGGGCGCCCGTTCACCGACTACGTGCGCGACGCCGTGCTCGCGCCGCTCGGGATGCGGCAGAGCGCCTTCGCCCCCGACGAGGCGATCCGCGAGGGGCTCGCGAAGGCGGTGATGTGGGGATACGACGGACGCGAGTTCCCCGCCCCGACTTTCGAGCTCGGGATGGCGCCGGCCGGCAGCATGTATTCGCCGGTCACGGATCTCGGACGCTTCATGTCGGCCGTGTTCGCCGGCGGATCCGGCGCGGAGGGTCGGGTCGTCGCCGATACGACGCTCGCCGAGATGCTGTCTCCGCAGTTCGGCGACGACTCGGGGTTCGGGATCGGGTTCGGTCTCGGAACGCTCGATGGCCACCGGTACGCCGGGCACGGCGGCGCCATCTACGGGTTCGCGACGCAGCTCGCCATGCTGCCGGACGAGAAGCTCGGCGCGGTCGCGGTGACGAGCCGCGACGTGGCGAACACCGTCACCGACCGGATCACCGATTACGCGTTACGGCTCATGCTGGCCGCCCGCGCCGGCGGCCCGCTGCCCGACGTGCGGACGACCGGCCCGATCGCGCCGCAGCTGGCCGCGGATCTGCCCGGGACCTACCGCACCGCCGATGGCGGCCTCGAGATCAGGATGCTCGACCGTGGGGCGTCCACCGGCGCGGGCGACGTCGTCGCCGAGCTCGGCCGTGTTCGCTACCGGATGCGCGCCATCGCCGACACGCTCGTGATCGACGGTGCGCTCGGCTTCGGCGGGTTCTTCCGAGTGGAAGGTGACGCGCTCGTGGCGCGCGACGGAACCCGACTCGAGCGCGTCGCCTCCTTCCCCGGCCCCCGCCCCGAGCCGGCCCCCGACCGGTTCCTCGATCTGATCGGCGAGTACGGCCGGGACCACAACGTGCTCTTCATCTACGAGGAGGATCGAGCCCTGCACGCCCTGATCGAGTGGATCGAGATCGACCGCCTCGAGGAGGCGGGCCCCGACCGGTTCGCGTTTCCGCGGCAGGGCGGTCTCTACCACGGGGAGCACATCGAGTTCGAACGGGACGCGTCCGGCCGGGTCACGGCGGCGGTCGCCGCCGGGGTCCGCTTCGCCCGGCGGCCCGGCGCGGCTGGTGGCGAGACGTTCACCATCGACCCGGTACGGCCGGTCGCGGAGCTCCGCGAGGCGGCCCTGGCGGCGAGCCCGCCCGTAGAGACCGGTGAGTTCCGTGCGCCCGACCTGGTCGAGCTCTCCGCGCTCGACCCGACGATCCGCTACGACATCCGTTACGCCACGACGAACAACTTCATGCAGAGCGTCTTCTACGAGGAGCCGCACGCGTTCATGCAGCGGCCCGCCGCCGAGGCTCTCGTGCGAGCCCATCGGGCGCTCGCCGCGCAGGGGTTCGGGCTCCTCATCCACGATGCGTACCGACCGTGGTACGTGACGAAGATGTTCTTCGACGCCACCCCCGAGTCGCAGAAGATCTTCGTCGCCGACCCCGCGAACGGGTCGCGCCACAACCGGGGGGCCGCCGTCGACCTCACGCTGTACGACCTCGCTACCGGCGAGCCGATCCGGATGGTGGGGGGCTACGACGAGTTCTCCGAGCGATCCTACCCGGACTACATCGGGGGCACGTCGCTCCAGAGGTGGCACCGCGAAGTTCTTCGGGCGGCGATGGAGGCCGAGGGATTCTCGGTCTACGAGTACGAGTGGTGGCACTTCGACTACGACGACTGGGCGAGTTACCCGATCCTCGACCTGACCTTCGACGAGCTCGTGCCGGGGGTCGACAGCCCGTAGACGAGCGCGGCCCGGATCGGCTGTCGAGACCGGCCTCCGGCTCGTCCTCCCCGCTCGTTGACACCACGATGACCGTCCAGCCGAGAGTATACGACTCGGGCCGGGAAATGCGTAGCAGTGCTACGCATTTCCTGCGGCGAAGGGGTGCGCCCACGCGACGGTGACAGGATCCGATGGGGGGCGACCCGTCGACCGCCCGGGGTTCATCAGGCGGTGGAAGCCCGCCCGCCGAAGGCGCGCACACCGATCCAGCCGCCGAACCCGGCCGCCAGCGCCGGCCCGAGGAGGAAGATGAGCGCGAGCGCGAGGTCGCCCGACCCGGCATCGGTGATCGACACCCAGAGCCCGACGAGACCGAGGAGCGCCGTCCCCCACCCCGACGCGACAGCCCAGCGGAAGGGGCTCTCGCCCGGGCGGAGTGCGGCGAGGAGCAGCCCGACGGCCACGTAGAAGAGGCCCGCCACGGCGATCCGCACGGGACCGGGCGGAACCACGAGCACGTCGGTGAACACGAACGCGAGCCCGGCCAGCCCGGCCGCGACCACCACGAGGGCGCTGAGCAGAGTCTTCATGGCGTGCGAAGATGTCCCGTACCTCCACGTTTCTCAACAGGTCCCGGGACAGATGTCGCCGTCCGGCGCGCGAGGCATGGCGCGCCGGACTTCGATCTCCGCATCGTGTCGGCTGATGGAATCGAGACGCGAGGTCACGACGCGCGGGGCGGCTGCATGAACCCGGACACGTTCCTTCAACTGGCGATATCTGCCGGGCTGGGGCTTCTGGTCGGACTCCAGCGCGAGTGGACGGCCTCGGGGGCGACGGGTATCCGGACCTTCGCCCTCATCACCCTGTCTGGCACCGTGGCCGCGCAGCTTTCCGAGACCCTCGGCGCCTCGATCGTGATCGCCGGCTTCCTGCTTGTCGGCGCGATGATGATCGTGAGCTGGTACGTGCGGGCCCGCGAGCAGGACCCCGATCCGGGGCACACGACGCTCGTGGCGGCACTCGTCATGTACCTCGCGGGGGCCGCGCTCCCGCTGATCGGCGTCGGGTTCGGCGTCGTCCTGACCGGCGGCGTCGCGGTGCTGCTGCAATGGAAGGCGCCGCTGCACCGGTTCGTAGCGCTGATCGGGGAAAGGGACATCCGCGCGATCACACAGCTCATCCTGATCGCGCTCGTCGTGCTTCCCGCCCTCCCCAACCGGACCTTCGGCCCTTACGGAGTGCTGAACCCGTTCCAGATCTGGGCGATGGTCGTGCTCATCTGCGGGATCAGTCTCGCGGGCTATGTCGCCTACCGGATCTGGGGGACCCGGGGAGGGACGCTCCTTACCGGGTTCCTGGGGGGCGTGATCTCGAGCACCGCCACGACGGTAAGCTACGCGGGGCGATCGAAACGTCTCCCGGGCAGCTCGGAGGTTGGCGCTCTCGTCATCCTGATCGCCTCCACCGTCGTCTTCGCGCGCGTGAGCCTCGAGCTCGTGGTGGTGGCACCGGATCTCGTCGGAGGGCTGCTGCCCCCCCTGCTGACCATGATGGCGGCGATGCTCGTGATGAGCGGCTTTCTCTATCGGACCACGCGGACGGGCGAGTCCGGTCTCGAGGTCGACGAGGATCCCTCCGACCTGCGGGCGGCGCTGACCTTCGGCGCCCTCTACGCGGCCGTGCTCCTCGCCATCGCGTTCGCGCGAGAGCACCTCGGAAGCCAGGGGCTCTTTCTCGTCGCGGGACTCTCCGGTCTCACGGACATGGACGCGATCACCCTCTCCACGGCGCAGCTCATCGAGGCCGGCCGCGTCGATACGGCCACCGGCTGGAGGATGATCCTCGTCGGGGGCATGTCGAATCTCCTCTTCAAGGCCGGCGCGGTGGCGGTCCTCGGGAGCAGGGACCTTCTGCGTCGGGTCGCGATCGCCTTCGCGCTGTCCATCGCCGTCGGCGTCACAATCATCCTGCTGTGGCCGGCGTAGGGGCCGCCGCCCGTATCATTCGCCAGGAGCCCGAACATGCTGGAACTGTTGTCCGGCCCGTGGGGCCCGCTCGCCATCTTCGGTCTGCGCGTCGCGGATGTCTCGCTGGGGACGATCCGGTTCATGCTGATCACGCGGGACGCCCGACTCGGGGCTTCGCTCGCCGGCGTCGTCGAGGTACTCATCTGGATCATGGCCGTGGGCGCCGCCGTGCAGAACCTCGACAGCCCGTGGCACCTCCTCGGATACGCCGGCGGATTCGGCACGGGCACGGCGGTCGGGATGTGGCTCGAAGGGAAGCTGGCGATCGGAACGACCTCGGTGAACGCGTTCTCGCGGGTACCGGACGCCAACCTCGCCGACCGTCTCCGCGATCTGGGATACCGTGTCACCGAGTCGCGGGGAGAGGGCCGCGACGGGCTCGTCGATATCGTCTCGACGATCGTCCGGCGGCGCGACGTGCCCCGACTGCTCGAGACGATCGAGACGACGGATCCCGGCGCCTTCATCGCGCTGTACGATGCGAAGATCCACCGTCGGCGCGGCAAGCGCCCCTGAGTACCCGCCCCGCGGTTCCGCGGATGACGCACTCGAGACAGATCGCGTACCTTCCCCGAAGCGAGAAGGAGGATGCCGATTGATCCGGGGATACGTGCTCCGTGACGGTCGACTCGACGGGGGCGAGATCTCCGACCCCGCCGGTCTCACCGATGACCTGATCTGGGTGGACGCGGTCGCCCCTTCGGACGCCGAGCGCGGGTGGCTCGAGGCGGCATACGGGTGGACCTCTCCGCACGAGTCCGAGCTGCGCGAGATCGAAGCCAGCTCCCGTTTCTTCGTGGACGACGACGGGGCTCACGTCCGCTCCTTCTTCCTGTCCGAGTCAAAGGGGCGACCCAGGAGCGTGACCGTCGCCTTCCTCGTCGGACAGGGGAGGCTGTTCACTGTGCGCGGGAGCGCCCCGATGGACTTCAGCGGCCTGGTCGCCGAGCTTCGCGTCACGGCGGCGCTCGTCAGCGACGAGTTCGACGTCATGCTCAGGCTGTTCGAGCACAAGGTGGATCGGCTCGCGGACCTCCTCGAGGGTCTGCACGCCGACCTGGAGGGAATCGATGAGCGGCTCCTCGACTCGGCCGAGCGGGCACCCGAGCTCCTGATGGCCGAGCTGGCGAGGAAGCGCGACGTCAACGAGAAGATCCGCCTCGCGTTGATGGACGAGGAGCGGGCGCTCTCGATCATGCTGCGACGAAACGGGATCCCGGAGCGGCACCAGGCGTTCGCCCGCGAGATCCTCCGCGACGTCGAGTCGCTCCAGACACACACGGCGTTCCTGTCGGACCGCCTCGACGCCCTGCTCAACGAGATCGTGGGTCGCGTCACGATCGAGCAGAACAGGATCATCAAGGCGCTGTCCGTCGCCGCGGTCGTGTTCCTCCCCCCCACCCTGATCGCCAGCGCGTACGGGATGAACTTCGTGCACATGCCCGAGCTCGACCGGCCGTGGGCCTATCCCATCGCCCTCGTCGCGATGATCGCTTCCGGGCTCGTGCCTCTCTACATCCTCAAGCGAAAAGGCTGGCTGTAAGCCCGTGCGCACATGCCCGGCGACCCGCAGATTCCCGAACGACCCCGAGGCACGAGGTCTGTCCCCCACTCGGTCAAGGAGCGCCGTCATGCGAACGACACTCGCGGCACTCGCCGCCGCCGCGACCCTCTCGGCCTCGACGGCCGTGTCCGCGCAGACGGCGCCGTCGCCCGACGCGTCTCTCGACGACCTCTACTGGATCGCGGGTCACTGGACGGGCGACGCCTTCGGCGGAGAGATCGACGAGGCGTGGCTCGGGGCCTCCGGAGCCGCGATGACCGGTGTCTTCCGGCTCGTGCAGGACGGGAAGGCCGTGATGTACGAGCTGCTTCTGCTCGAGCAGGACGACGACGGCGAGATCTACTACCGCTTCAAACACGTCGGCCGCGGCTGGGAGCCGTGGGAAGAGACGCGGCTCGAGTACCGGCTGACCGAGCTGGATGGCAGGAAGGCCACCTTCCGGCCGACCGGGGATCAGCCGGTGCAGAACGCTCCCGGGTGGTTCACCTACGAGAGCCCGTCCGATGACCGGCTCGTCGTGACGATCCACGGAGGACAGACGCCGATCGCGCTCCAGATGACGCGCCGGTAACGGGGCCGCAACGTGGACACGGTCCGCTACTACGCCGCGCTGATCGCGATCGTCACGATCCCGCCCGCGCTCGTGTACTGGTTCATCGTCCACCCGTTCGTCGGTTTCTGGAGACGACGGGGGAAGGTGGTCACCTTCTCCCTTCTCGCCGTCGTCTACATCGGGCTGGCGGCGGCGATCTGGACGATGCGGGGGGTGCTCCTCGCGCCGGAGACCGACTACGGCACCGACAGCACGCTGTGGCTCCCGGCCGCGGCCTGCTACGCGTTCGCCATGTGGATCCAGATCCGGATCCGGAAGCAGCTCCGGTTCACGGTCCTCGCAGGCTCGCCCGAGCTCGATGCGGATGGCAAGGGTGGCCAGCTGCTCGCGGAGGGGCTCTACGCGAGGGTACGTCACCCGAGATACGCGGCCATCCTGTTCGGGGTCGTCGCCTGGGCTCTCTTCTCCAACTACCTGGCCACGTATCTCCTGATCCCGATCACGCTCGTCGCGCTGATGGCGATCGTGACGATCGAGGAGCGCGAGCTGGCGATCCGGTTCGGCGAGGACTACGAGGAATATCGGCGCCGGGTCCCCATGTTCATCCCCCGGTTCGGGAGGGACGCGGCGGACGGCTGACCGTGCCGGCGCCCCCCCGCCGCCGACCGTTCACCAGGCCGGGACGTCGTGTAGCATGCGCTCGCCGTCCAGCTCGCACGAAACACGCCGGTAGGGCAGCCAGCCGATCGCCACGTCCTCCACATCCACGTCCGAGCGCCGCGGCGTCACGACGACTTCCTCGAGCTCGAGCGCGGCCCCCTCCCAGCGCCCGGTGACGTCGAGCACCTTCTCCGCCAGCTCGGCCTCGAGCTCGCGTGCGTCCTCCTCCAGGGTCTCGAGGTTCTCCTCGGCCTCCTCGGCGCGCTGCGCCGCCGCCGAGGACATCCGCACCCGCCGCAGCCCGGCCGACGCCGACCGCGAGGAGCGCCGTCCGAGGAAGGCGCCCAGCACCGACTCGCCGATCGCCACGATCGTCTCGCGCTTCTTCGCCGAGGCGTCGGCCTCGTGACGCGCGAGCTGCCCGCGGGCGCGGCGGATCCGTTCGTCGAGCCGATCGAGCTTCGTCTCGTACCTCTCCTCGAGCGCGTCGATCTCCTCGTCGCGTCGCTCACGCGCCTCGGTCGCCAGGGCCAGCCGGAAATCCGCGGCCGACTGCCCGGGTTCGGAATAGCGGTCGAGTGCGGGCGCTTCGAAGAGCGTGATCCGCCGCGTTCGGTATAGGAAGTCCTCGAGGTCCTTCCGCGCGCCGGCGAGCTCGCGCGCCGAGTTCAGCCCGTCGGGCAGCGGGGCGAAGCGGGCGCCGTCCTCGGGTGCCGCGATCGGACGGACGGACGCGCCCAGCGCCGTCGCGTCATCCCACCGCACCGCGCCGAGGTGGTCGGGGCTACCGGCGAGAGCGAACTCGTGGCGGTCCTGCGCCCCCGATGCGCGGTGGAAGTAGGTCACCGCCCCGCGGGCGAGCACGCACGGACGGTAGACGAGCGACTGGTCCGCGACCGAGGCGCCTGCACCGATCTCCTCCTCCACGCTGAGCGCGGCGCCGGTCGCACCGAGCGACACCGGGACGAAGAGCTGCGACACGTCCCCGCCCACCGACGGAGGAGTGGCCGCGAAGCCGTCCTCGGCCGCGGCGAGCTCGGGCCTCACCGCGTCGGTCGTCGACCCGGTGACTTCGTCGACCGCCGCGGGCGCATCCGCCCCCCGGCCGTCCATCAGATCCGCGACCTGGTCGCGTGTGAGCGGGCCTCGCAGGTAGCTCATCGCCCATCGGGTACGGAAACGCAGGGGCGCTCCCTCGTGGACGTTGTGCAGGAGGAACTCCCGCTTCTCGAGCGAGGCGATCAGGGCCTCGAGCTCCGATCGCGATGCCCCTCCACTCGACGCCGCCACCTCGAGGCCGTCGAGCAACCGACCCCTGTCGCGCTCGGTCTGGAGACGGCCGATGAACCAGGTGCCGGCGTTCGTCAGCGCCTTGTAGTCGAGATCCACCGGATTCTGCGTCGAGAGCACGACGCCGAGCCCGTATGCGCGCGCCTGCTTGAACAGCGTGAGGAAGGGCCGCTTGCTCGGCGGCTCGGCGACCGGGGGCAGAAAGCCGAACACCTCGTCCATGTAGAGCAGCGCCCGCAGGCTCGTCGTCCCGGCCTGCTGCCGCATCCAGGTGATGACCTGGTTGAGGAGCAGCGTGACGAAGAACATCCGCTCGGCCTCGGAGAGGTGGGCGATATAGAAGATCGAGTGCCGCGGACGGCCGTCCGCGCCGGTCATGAAGCCGGGGATGTCGAGCGGCTGCCCGTGCACCCAGCTCTGGAAGCCCGGCGCCGCGATCAGGTTGTTGAGCTGCATCGCCAGGGCCAGCCGGTCCTTCTCCGGGAAGAAGGTGTCGACGTCGAACACGCCGAGGCGGCGCACGGGCGGATCCTGGATCGAGAGGATCAGCTTCGCCAGGTCGAGGTCCTCGCCGGCCCGCCAGAAATGCTCGAAGATGTTCGAGAGGAGGATGTGCTCGCGCGACTGCACCGGGTCGACGTCGACCCCGATGAGCCCGAGAATCCCCGAGACCGTGCCCGCGATCCGCTCACGAAGGTACTCCGCGTCCTCGTCCCAATCCGCGGTAGGCGCCGTGAACGAGCTCATCACGGAGATCGGTATCCCCGCGTCGCTTCCGGGGGTGTAGACGGCCAGATCGCACGTCTCCCGAAGCGTGCGGATCCGCTCGCCGCTCTGCCCCCACTTCGCGAGCCCCTTCTTCCACAGCCCGGCCTGCGCGTCCGCGAATTCCTCGATGGTCTGCTCGCGGCGGCGCGCGTCGTCCGGGTCGATCCACGGCGCGAAGTCCGACCCCCGCAGCTCCGGGAAGGTCAGGAGCAGGTTGGTCATGTCGCCCTTGGGATCGATGATGAGCGCCGGCACGCGGTCCATCGCCGCTTCCTCGAGGAGGTCGAGACAGAGACCGGTCTTGCCGCTCCCCGTCATCCCGATACAGACGGCGTGGGTGGTAAGATCGCGTGCGTCGTACAGGAGCGGCGCCTCGAGCGGCTCGGCGCCGGTCTCGGCACCGAGATAGAACGCTCCGAGCTTCTCGTAGTTCATGCGGTCGGTTCGGGGTGGAGTAGGGGCCGAAAGACGGACGGCCCGACCCCCCGAGGGGGACCGGGCCGGGTCCGTCGCGGGTCGTGGTCTCGAGTCAGCTGCCCGAGCCACCCGGAGGGAACGACTCCATGACCCGGGAGATGATGTTGTTGATGTTCTCCTGCGCCTCCTCGGGGCTGCGCTGACGGTCGCTGATGGTCTTCTCGCCGGTCGACCGCCAGACGAGCTCCTTGCTCCCCTGGTCGAAGACCCCGATCAGAAGCTGGCCGATCGTCGAGGTGTGCTGGGTCGTCGAGCTCGAGCTCATCCCGACACTCGGGCCCCAGTATCCATAGCCGTAGCCGTAGCCGCCCCACCCGCTGTACATGGTCGTGTAGCTGACTTCCTCGCGGGTGCTGATCTGGTAGCCGACCGCGAAGTCGCCGCCGTCATCGACCTTCTGAAACCCCTTCGCCGTCAGATCGTTGTCGATCGCGGCCCGGATCCGCCCATCGACCAGCGGGTCCTGCGCGATGCCGGAACCTTCGGATTCGGCGTCCGGCAGCCAGCTGTACGTCTGATAAGAGCCGAAGTCGCCGCTGGGGTCGTAGTCCGATACGACCGACAGCCCGGAGCAGGCGGTCACGGCGAGGGCGATCACAAAGCCCAGGGCGGTTCGGAACCGCGGATTCGTCGACATGGTATTCTCGTCCTTCTCGTCGTATGAGAGCTGTCACACATCCGGTGAATGCGGGGCCAGGCGCCCCAACTTAGGCACCGCACCCCCCACGGGCCACGCGAGGGCCGACCGGGTGACCCGGACCCCCTCGAGGGCGTCCCATAGGGGCGCCCCGAAACGTTCCTCAGTCGTCGGGGTTTGATGAACGGCGCCGAAAGCGCCATCGTTCCGGGCACTCCGGGCGCGCGCCACCCGCGCGAACCCCGGGGAGGGAGGTCTGTGAACAAGCGAGACAACCGGCGGGCCCGGCCCGACCTCAAATGCCTGCTCGTGGCCGGTCCGGCGCTCGTGCTCGGCGCCGCGGCTGCGGTCGCTCAGGAGACGGCGGAGGAGCGCAGCCCCGCGACGGTGATCGGCCAGGTCGTCAACTCGACGACGGGTCTTCCGGTGGACGGCGCCGTCGTGACCCTCCTCGGGTCGACGTACGGCGCCATCACCGATTCCCTCGGCAACTTCCGCATCCCCCAGACCTGGGCGGGGCGCGACACCGTCGAGGTGCGCTTCATCGGGTACGAGCCCAGCAAGACGGTGATCGACATCGCGCCCAACGAGATCACGCGCGTCACGCTTCTGCTCAGCCAGACGGTCGTCCGAGTGGCGGATCTGGTCGTCGAAGTCAGACAGACCCGGCGCTCACGCAATCTCCAGGCGTTCGTCGAGCGTATGGACAGGGGGTTCGGCGAGTTCTTCACCCCCCGGGACATCCGGAACCGCAACCCGAGGCTGCCGAGCGATCTGTTTCGTGGCGTGCAGGGTGTACAGGTGGGCCCGATCCGCTATGGGAAGGCGCAGGTCACCATCGGCCGGGGGACGCGTCTCGGGTGCTCACCCGCCGTCTACCTCGACGGCGTCTATCAGGCGGGCATGGACGTGGACGACATCCCGGCCGAGGACCTCGGCGCGGTCGAGCTCTACAAGAGCATGACCGACACGCCGATGGAGTTCATGCGCTCATCGAGCACGTGCGGGGCGATCGTGATCTGGACGCCGGCCACGATCGACTTCCAGGACTGGGACGGCCAGCTCCCCGACCCGTACGACGACTAATCCGGACCGCTCAGACGAGCCGGATCTCCGACTCCACCTCGATGTCGTCTCGCAGCGAGTGGAATACGCTGCAATACTTCTCGAACGAGAGCGCGACGGCGCGCTCGGCCTTCACGCGATCCACATCGCCGCCGATCTCGAACTCGAGCCGCATCGCACGCACGTAGCGTGGCGGATCGTCCATCCGCGCGGCGTGCACCGTGGCTACCAGCGAGCGAGGCTCCTGACGCCCCTTCGTCAGGATGTCGACGACATCGATCGCCATACACGCCGCCGTCGCCTCCAGCAGCAACGACACCGGACTCGGACCCGTCCCCCCGTCGCCATCGATCGCGGTTTCGTGCTCGCCCGATCGTCCGGCGAAACGGAACCCCTCCCCTTCCCACTCGACGCTGACTCGTGCCACGCTCCGCTCTCCTCCCTCGCTTACCGTCCCAGGACCCGAATCGTCTGCCCGTCACGCTCCAGCGTGGCGCCCACGGCGCGAACGGTGAGACCGTCGCCACGGATCGAGATCGTATCGCCCCGCTGCTCCACGGCCGGCTCTCTGAGCCCGGTGACAGTCAGCCGCGCGAGCCCCGCGAACAAGGGGTGGCCCGGATCTCCCACCGTGAGCGCCGTGCGATCCACCACCTCGGCGTCGAGGCTCTCGGTCGTCGCCGTGACCCACCGGGAATGGAGAACGATCCGGTCGCCGAGGGGCCGAACGTTCAGGGGGTCGAACCGGCCCACCTGCAACCGCTCTGCTCCCGACACGATCTCGACCCTCCACCCGGGGGCGTCCTGGAACTCGGCCAGGGCGCGTCGGTCGCGCTCGACCAGATCGGCGCTGTCGGAGCGCGCCAGGCTCCGGGTTCGAGCGGCCTCGTCGGGGCCGGCCCGGCAGGCACGCACCGACACCGGGCCTATCGCCGCGCCGAGCGCTCCCTCCAGGGAGGCGCCATCCGACGCGTCCATCAACGCCCCTTTCCAGCCGGGCGCCAGCCTGTCGAGCAGAAGCGCGAGCGCGCTGCCGGTCTCGTAGGTGCGCTCCCGCACGTCTTCGGGACGGAACCCGTCGGAGGGGATCGCCGGCTCGCCGCCGGCGACGAGCCGCTGGACGTACCTCGCCAGCCCCTCGCGCAGCTCGTTGGCGCGTTCGTACGCCACGGCCGGCTCGGGGAGCCGCCGGAACCGCTCGGCCCTAACCCGGAGGAACTCCTTCGCCCAGCACAGCTCCCTCACGGAATCCGGGGCGCTGATCGCCCGACGGAGGGCCCCGCCTTCGAGACGTCGCAACTCGAGCAGACGGGCCGAGCGGTATGGGTAGCCGAAAAGGTCGGCCTCGTTCGCGACCCAGTCGGGGCGCGCCTCCGTCTGGAAGGCGTGAAACGCCTCGTGCATCAGGACGGCGGCCCCCGCCACCGGATCGACATCGCCCTCCGCCAGCCCTGCTACCGCCGTGCGCGTCCCCTCGAAGTCGACATCGGTGTTCGCCCGAAGACCGGGAAACAGCGTGTCGGCGACGAGGACGCCGTTCGCGCCGCGCATCCGGCGGAAGCTGCCGGGCGCCGCAGGGTGGCGGATCAGGTAGGTATTCGCATCATCGTAGAGGATGAGCGGGACGGTCATCGGGTCGAAACCGGGCCAACGGATCTCGGGAGCCGCCGCCTCGTACGCGGCCACCACCGATTCGACTGCCTCCGCACGCGGGTGCGAGCACGCCGCGGCGAGTCCCGTCACGACCAGGAGTGAAACCCGGCCCATGTGGCCGGCGTACCACTCCCCGGAAGGAGGTGACATGTTCGAGACGCTGGGGATGTTCCTCTGGCTGGTGATCACGGGGATCGCCTCAATCGGGGGCTACATGACGATGAAGCGGTTCGTCCGCGAGCGTCTGCGCTTCGTAGATGGCGTTCATCGGAAGCCGCTGCCCGCGATCGCCGGCGCGGCGGCCACTGCCGTCGCCCTCCCGTTCACGATCTTGCCCATCGTGAACATGGGAACCGCGTTGCTGTTCGGGATCGGGATCGCCACCGGCGTGTCGGCCGGTCGGCGCGAGTTGAAGAAGCTACCCGGCGCCTGATTCACCCGGATCATGTTCTCGGAGCCCCGAGGGCGCCGGAGGGTTTGATCCGGGAACGCGCCCCCGACGGTCGTCGGGGGCCGCCCCTTCGATCGGCGCCGCTCAGCGACTCGGTCCGCCGACTCCGCCCTGCCAGCTCCAGGCCACGCCCATGGGCGTCTGACCGGCATCCAGCGAGTCGATGACCTCGCGCGTTCGCACGTCCACGACAACCACGCGGTGGCTCCCCGGGACCGACACGTAGGCGATCTCGCCGTCCTGCGAGAACGCGATCGCGCTGGGCTCACCCTCGATGGAGACCCGGCCGATGATCCCCGCGGAGGCGCGATCGATCACCGTCACCTCTCGGCTGCCGCGGTGCGACACCCAGACCTCGTATCCGGCCGGGTGGAAGGTGAGCTGTGTCGGCTGGATGCCGCCACTCTCGAACGTCGCCACGTGGTCGAGCCGTCTCGCCTTCAGGATCGTGATCGTGTTGTCGCCGCTGTTCGCGACCCACAGCTCGCGGCCGTCACTCGACAGCTGGATGCCCTCGGGACGGTCGCCCACCCTGACGGAGGTCGGCACGACCGTGACCCGGTCGATCACGGTGACCTCGTCGGACCCGGCGTTGGTGACATAGACCAGCCGGTCGTCGGGGCTCAGCGTCAGGGTGGAGGCGTCGATCCCACCCGTCTTCCACAGCATCGTCACCTTGCCGGTCTGCGTGTCCATCTCGACGATGCCGTCGTCCGTCGACGTCATCCAGAGCTTGCGGCCCCGGCTGCCCACTCGCACGTGATCGAAGTTCGTGTACTCGCCGAGATCGAAGACGGCGTGGAGTCGCCGCTCGGCGATATCGATGACCGTGACCCCGCCGGCTCCCGGCGTGGTGGCGGCGCCGTCGAGCGACGGAGAGCCCGACGCTGCATCGGCTCCACCGACCGACAGCCCGTAGCTCGTGACGTAGGCGTATCGACCGTCCGGGCTCAGGGCGACCCCGCGCGGGTCCGGCCCCGTCGGGAACCGGCCGAGCACGCGCCGGCTGCCCGGCTCGATCAGCAGGGCTTCCGCCTGTCCCCCGCTCACCACGACGAGCGTGCCATCGACCCCGGCCGCGGGCGTCTGAGCACGGGCATCGTACGGGACTGCTGCGAAAAGCGGCAACGACAGGGCCACCGCTGTGAACGCTTTTCCGATCCTGTGCACCTGATCACCTCGTTTCGGGCAGCCCGAACCGTCGTCCACACACCGTGCGCCTCGTAAGCTAACTTCAGGCAGCGTGGCAATGTAGTGGTTCTGGGGCCGCAAGTCTCGTCGAGCGACCAGCCGTCGGCCCGCATGCCGAAGGTCGCCGCTCTGCGGTACCGAAGCTGCAATCCCGGGGCCTGCGAATCGCTACGGCGAATCGGGCGACCCGTCAGCACCAGGAGGCATCGTGAACACGTCGTTCGTTGCCGATGCGGATCGGCTGATGGCCGTTCTCGAACGGCTCGTCGCGACGAACTCCGTCAACCCGACACTCGCAGCGGGGGCGCCCGGCGAAGGCGCCATCGCCGACGTGACGGCGGCCGCGATGGAGGATGCGGGACTGGAAGTCACCCGCTACGAGCCCGAACCGGGCCGAATGAGTGTCGTCGGGCGTCTTCGCGGGTCCGGCGGCGGCCAGACCCTCATGCTGAACGCACACTACGACACGGTCGGCGTCGACGGGATGGAGGCGCCGTTCACGCCGCGGGTCGACGACGGCCGGCTGTTCGGCCGCGGGGCCTACGACATGAAGGGCGCGCTCGCCGCGTGCATCGAGGCCGCCTCGATGATCCACGACGCGGGCGCGCGACTCGCCGGCGATCTGCTCGTCGCCGCCGTGGCGGACGAGGAGTACGCGAGCATCGGCACCGCCGACCTCGTCGACCGCCGGTCGCGCGGCGAGCTGTCGTTCGAAGCGGCGATCGTGACCGAGCCCACCGCGCTCGATCTCTGCATCGCGCACCGGGGCTTCACCTGGCTCGAGATCGGCACCCGTGGGAAGGCCGCTCACGGCAGCCGCTATCGGGAAGGGATCGATGCGAACCTCCATATGGGACGCGTCCTCTCGGGGCTCGAATCGCTTCTCGACAGGCTCCAGTCGACCGAGGGTCACCCTCTGCTCGGCCCCCCGTCGCTCCACGCGGCCCTTCTGGAGGGGGGAGTCGGCATCTCCACCTACGCTCCCGAGTGCACGCTCAGGGTCGAGCGCCGCACCGTGCCGCCGGAGACCAGGGAGCAGGTGGAAGGCGAGATCGCCGCCCTGCTCGCCGGGCTCGCCGCGGCCGACCCCCGGTTCGAGGCGACGTGGAGGACGATCTTCCACCGCGAGCCCTTCGAAACGTCGGTCGAGGCTCCGATCGCGACCGTCGTTGCCAATGCGGCCGAGGCGGTCCTGGGCGAGGCCCCGCGCATCATCGGTGACTCACCCTGGATGGACGCGGCGCTACTCGCCGCGGCGGGAGTCGACACCGTCGTCCTGGGGCCGGCGGGCGGCGGCGCCCACGCCGAGATCGAGTGGGTCGAGCTCGACTCGTGCGGTCGACTCGCCGAGATCCTCGCGACGGCGGCGGCGGATTTCTGCTCCGTGACATAGGACGACAGTACGCCCCACCGCGGGCCATTATTTCCCTCTACCGGGACATTTTCGCCCGCTCGGCGTGGCGTTTTAACCCGTTCTCCCACCGCGACTTGCAGCGCGTACGTGATGAGAATATAGTCGTTTTACGTTATTGTATCCTCGTCTCACGCCGCCTGTTCGAGCACGAGAGAGCGACGATGCTCCGATCCAAGCTTCCGCACGGAGCCCCGCCGGACGCGACGCCGCCGCCGACCCTCCCCCGCGTCGGTCGTGCGCCCCCCCCTTTACCCGTCATCGCGCCCCGCTCCTGTCGGAAACGACGATCCCCGTGACCTAGACTCGAGCCCCCGGAGGGAGTCCGATGTACCTGCCCATGAAGCACGCCTGGACCGGCGACGAGACGCTCGGAGAACACCTCGAGCGCGAGGGCGTAAATCGCAGAGACTTTCTCAAGTACTGCGGGAAGCTCGCCGTGATGATGGGCTTCGCCGACGTAGTCGGACCGCAGGTCGCTTCCGCCCTCCAGGGCATCCGTCGCCCCTCCGTAGTGTGGCTGCAGCTCCAGGAGTGCACGGGGTGTGTGGAGAGCGTCCTTCGAACGGCCGATCCGACGATCGGGGATCTGGTCCTCGATCTCATATCGCTCGACTACAACCATACGCTCATGGCCGCGGCGGGTGGAGCCGCGGAGTCCGCCATGCACGCCGCGATGGAGGAGAACTTCGGGGACTACATCCTCCTCGTGACGGGGTCGGTACCGACCGAGGAGAACGGCATCTACCTCACGATCGGAGGCCGTACCGGACGCGAGATTCTCGAGGAAGCGGCGGAAGGGGCGGCGGCGATCTTCGGCATCGGCGCCTGCGCCCACTTCGGATCCGTGCAAGCGGCGGCGCCCAACCCGACGGGCGCCGTGGGGATCGGGGAGATCATCCGGGACAAACCGATCGTGATGCTGTCGGGGTGCCCGCCGATCGCGGACGTCGTGACGGCGTCCGTCGTCCACTACATGACATTCGGGCGTCTGCCGCAGACCGACGCGCAGGGGCGTCCGCTCTTCGCGTACGGCGCCCGAATCCACGACCAGTGTCAACGCAGGGCCCACTTCGACGCCGGTCAGTTCGTGCACTCCTTCGATGATGAGGGCGCGCGGCGCGGCTGGTGTCTGTACGAGGTCGGGTGCAAGGGCCCGGCGACGTTCTCGCCCTGCCCGATCTTCCAGTGGAACGACCATACGGATTGGCCGATCGGGGCCGGGCATCCGTGCCTCGGGTGCACCGAGCCCTACTTCTGGGACACCATGACGCCGTTCTACGGGCGGCTGCCGAACGTGGCCGGGTTCGGCGTCGAGCGCAGCGCCGATCTCATCGGCGCGGCGCTGGCCGTCGGGACAGCGGCCGGCGTCGGCGCGCACGCGATCGCCACCGGGATCCAGCGGACGCGCCAGAAACGGGCGCTCCCCGTCGTCCCGGCCGCCTCGACCGAAACCTCCGGCACCTCTGCGGGCGCCGGTGAGGAGGATTCCGATGCCTAGAGTCGTCGTCGACCCGATCACGCGGATCGAGGGCCATCTGCGGATCGAGGTGATGGAGGAACAGGGAAGGATCACGAACGCCTGGGCCTCGTCCACCCAGTTCCGGGGGATCGAGACGATCCTCGAGGGTCGCGACCCGCGCGACGCGTGGGCGTTCACACAGCGGATCTGCGGTGTCTGTACCGTGGTGCACGCGCTCGCGTCGTGCCGGGCGGTGGAGGACGCCCTCGGGATCGAGGTCCCGCCCGCGGGAGGGCTGATTCGCAACCTCGTCCACGGCATGCAGACCGTGCAGGATCACGTGATCCACTTCTACCACCTGCACGCGCTCGACTGGGTCGACGTGGTGAGCGCTCTCTCGGCGGATCCGGCGGCCACATCCAGCCTGGCACGGACGATCTCGGCGTGGCCTCAGAACTCCCCGACCTACTTCGCCGAGATCCAGGACCGGGTCCGCCGCTTCGTCGAGTCGGGGCAGCTGGGAATCTTCACGAACGGGTACTGGGGCCACCCCGGGTACAGGCTGCCGCCCGAGGCCAACCTGATGGCCGTGGCCCACTACCTCGAGGCGCTCGATTGGCAGCGGGACGTCATCCGGGTCCACACGATCTTCGGAGGCAAGAACCCGCACCCGAACTTCCTCGTCGGCGGGATGGCGTCGGCCATCAACCTCGAGGACACGGGCACGATCAACGCCGAGAGCTTCACGAAGATCCAGGGGATGATCCAGAGGGCGCGCCGCTTCGTGGAGGAGGTCTACTGGCCCGACCTCCTTGCCATCGCGTCGTTCTACCCCGAGTGGGCGGCGATCGGGGGCGGCGTCACGAACTACATGTCGTCCGGCGAGTGGCCCGAGAACGGACAGAGCCGCGATGCGGACTCCATGTACTTCCCGAGCGGGGTGATCTTCGACCGGAACCTCTCCGAGGTGCTCCCGTTCGATCAGATGGAGGTCCGCGAGCACGTCACCAGCTCGTGGTACGAGTACTCCGGAGGGGACGACGTGGGGCTGCACCCGTGGGATGGCGAGACGACGCCGCGCTACACGGGGCCCGAGCCGCCGTGGCAGTACCTCCAGGACCACGAGAAGTACACGTGGATGAAGGCGCCACGCTATCAGGACCGCTCGACGGAAGTCGGCCCGCTCGCCCGGATGCTCGTGGCCTATGGCGCCGGGCACACGGATGTGCAGGAGCTCGTGAACGAGGTGCTCGGACGGCTGGGCGTCGGACCCGAGGCCCTCTTCTCGACGCTCGGTCGCACGGCCGCGCGGGGGATCGAGACGGTCCTACTGGCGCGCAAGATGGAGGACTGGTACGGCAACCTGATCGCGCGCGTCCGCGCCGGCGACGACGCCACCTTCAACGGCGACCGCTGGGAGCCGTCCACATGGCCGTCCCCGGCCCGCGGACACGGCTTGCTCGAGGCCGCCCGAGGCACCCTCGGTCACTGGGTGCAGATCGAGAACAGCGCGATCTCGCACTACCAGTGCGTGGTGCCGAGCACGTGGAACTGTTCGCCCCGCGACCACAACGGGGTCAATGGTCCCTACGAGGCCGCGCTGATGGACAACCACCCGCTCGTCGATCCCGAGCGACCGCTCGAGATCCTGAGGACCATCCACTCGTTCGACCCGTGCATGGCCTGCGGTGCGCACGTCCTCGACGCCACCGGCAAGGAGATCGTGCGGGTCAAGGTGCAGTGACATGGAATCGACAGCCGCGCCGACTTCGGAAAGCCTGAGCCGGGACGCCCCGGTCCGACCGTACAAGGAGGTCTACCTGTGGCACTGGCCCGTCCGTGCCATGCACTGGATCGCGGCCGGGTGCATCCTCGTTCTCGTGGTGACGGGGTTCTACATCGGACGGCCCTACTTCTTCACCTCCGGCTCGGCCAGCGACCACTTCATGATGGGTCGCTTCCGGTTCGTGCATTTCGTCGCCGCAGGGGTACTCGTCGCAACCGGGATCCTCCGCGCCTACTGGCTTTTCGCCGGCAACAAGTTCGAGCGGCTGGGGGCCCTGTTCCCGATCCGTCGTCGCGATTGGGTGAACATGTTCAAGGTCGGACGGGCCTACCTGTTCGTACGACAGGACGAGGCGCCGGCCTATATGGGCCACAACCCGCTCCAGCAACTCTCGTACACGGGCATCTATCTTCTCGCGCTGCTCCAGGTGGCGACCGGGTTCTACCTTTATGGGCTGGCCAACCCGGGCGGGTTCTTCTTCACCTGGTTCGCGTGGGTCGGGACGCTGTTCGGCGGTGCGCAGCTCGTGCGGTTCGTCCACCACATCCTGACGTGGTTCTGGCTCATCTTCATCCCGATCCACATCTACCTCACCGTGCGGGCGGACGTGCTCCACGAGGAGAGCCGTGTCGGATCGATGATCAACGGGAAGCGGCCCGTCCGGGCCGATCTCGAGTTCGTCGATGATTGAGGGCGGGACGCTCGTACTCGGCGTCGGCAGCCCGCTCATGGCCGACGAC
This sequence comes from Gemmatimonadota bacterium, assembly GCA_033720355.1. Lineage (GTDB taxonomy): Bacteria > Gemmatimonadota > Gemmatimonadetes > Palauibacterales > Palauibacteraceae > Palauibacter. Next base: position 2,584 of record JAWWCR010000019.1, on the reverse strand, counting down.
GGCCTGGGGGTCGAGGCGGTCGGTACCCTCTCCGCCAGATGGGAGGAATCGGCGGACCTGCACTTCGTCGACGGCGGCGTGTGGGGGATGCTGGTGATGCCCCACATCGACGCGGCGGACCGCTTGCTCATCATCGACGTCATCCGTACGGGCGACGAGCCCGGGACGCTGATCCGTCTGGAGCGCGACGAGATCCCGCTGCACCTGCGCACGAAGCTGTCGCCGCACCAGATCGACCTGTCGGAGGTGCTGGCGCTGGCCGAGCTGCGAGGGACCTTCCCGCCCGAAGCGGTCGCGCTCGGGATCGAGCCCGCGCGCGTCGAGGCGTACGAAGGGCTCTCGCCACCTGTGCGGAAGACGGTCCCCGCTCTGCTCGAGGCCGTGGAGCGGCAGCTGGAGGCGTGGGGTCACCAGCTCCGGCCGCTCCCGCCGGCATCGGAGCACCGAAAGGCGGCCGCGGCGCACCGGAAGGCGGCCGCCCGTGCATGAGATGAGCATCGCCCTCGAGATCTGTCGGATCGCCGAGGATCACGTCGGCCTCGAAGGGCTCTCGCGGGTGAGCGAGATCGGTCTGGTCGTGGGTCGGCGATCGGGCGTCGAGCTCTCGAGCCTGCGTTTCTGTCTGGAGACCCTGCTCGAGCGCCCGCCCTTCGCAGGCGCGACCGCAGTCTTCGAAGCGACTCCGGGGGACGACCTCGGGGTGCGATATCTGGAGGTGGAAGATGACGATCCGTCGGATAGAGATCCGCGAGAAGGTCATGGAACGGAACAACCGCCTCGCCGACGAAGTGCGGGATCGGTTGGGGGAGCGGGGGCTCCCCGCGTTCAACCTGGTGTCGTCCCCGGGATCCGGTAAGACGCTCCTGCTCGAGCGGACTCTCCAGAACCTGGGACACGACGTCCGGATGGCGGTCGTCACCGGCGACGTGCAAACGCAGAACGACGCCGACCGGCTCGCCCGCTGGACGGACGATCTGGTTCAGGCCGTGGTCACCGGCGGCGCCTGCCACCTCGACGCCCTCCAGGTGTCGGACGCGCTCGACGCGCTCGACCTCGACGCGCTCGACCTCGTCTTCATCGAGAACGTGGGGAACCTCGTGTGCCCGGCGAGCTGGGACCTCGGCGAGACGGCGAAGATCGTCGTGTTCAGCGTGCCCGAAGGCGAGGACAAGCCGCTCAAGTATCCGCGGATGTTCGAGAAGGCGCAGTACGCCGTCCTCAACAAGACCGACCTGCTGCCACACGTCCCGTTCGACATCGAGCGAGCGATGGCCTACGCGCTCGAGGTGAATCCGGGCCTCGAGTTCTTCGCCACGTCGGCGCTGACCGGCGAGGGTCTGCACACGTGGTTCGACTTCGTGAGGTCGCAGGCGCGCCGGGCCGTGGCGGTGGAGTAGAGACAGCCGTGATTCGTCCCGCCGCCCCCCATCAGCGCGACGACGCATCGCCCATCGGTGCCGTGTCGAAGGTGCCTCCGTCCGAGGACGGTACGCCCGGGGCCGCTATGGCGAGTACCGAGCCGAGTGCCTTCGGCTCGCGGGCCGTCGAGATAGCGATCAGGGGTCTCGTGCAGGGCGTCGGGTTCCGGCCGTTCGTCCACCGGATCGCGATCCGCTGCCGGATCCGCGGATGGGTCCGCAACGAGGCGGGTTCGGTGCATATGGTCGCTCAGGGTGCAGGGGACGACGTCGAGGAGTTTCTCGCCGCGCTGCACACCCGGCTTCCTCCGCTCGCGCGGATCGACACCCTGACCGCGATCGAGACCACGCCGGTTCCGTGCGACGGATTCCGGATCGTCGCCAGCGAGATCGAGCCGGTGGGCCGGCTGCCGGTCTCCCCCGATGTCGCGACCTGCGCCGCGTGCGAGCGGGAGCTGTTCGACCCCGCCGACCGTCGGCATCGGTACCCGTTCATCACGTGCACCGATTGCGGGCCGCGATTCACGGTCGTCGAGGAGATGCCGTACGATCGCGAGCGCAGCACGATGCGGGTCTTCACGCAGTGCGACAGGTGCCTCGGCGAATACCGCGATCCGGCCGACCGCCGCTATCATTCCGAGACGAACTCGTGCTCCGTTTGCGGACCGAGGGTCTGGCTCGAAGCTGGCGATGACGAGTTCGCGGGCGCGGACGCGATCATCGAGGCCGGACGCCGGCTCGCCGCCGGGGAGATCCTCGCGGTGAGGGGCCTCGGCGGCTTCCATCTCGCGGTCGACGCAACCAGCGACGAGGCGGTGGCGAGACTGCGACGACGAAAGCACCGCGACGCGAAGCCGCTCGCCGTGATGGTGAGGGACCTCGAGGGCGCGCGACGTCTCGCGGTGGTGTCGGAAGTCGAGCAGATCGCGCTCACCGACCCGGCGCGGCCCATCGTCACGCTTCGGACGCGTCCGGGCAGCCGGCTCGCGCCTTCGATCGCACCGGGGCTCCACCGGATCGGGCTCATGCTCGCCTACACGCCCCTGCACATGCTCCTGTTCGACGCCATCGGGGACGGCCCGCTGGTGATGACGAGCGGGAACGCCCGCGCCGAGCCGATCGCGATGGCGAACGACGAGGCCCGTCTCCGGCTCGATGGGATCGCC
>JAWWCR010000018.1:0-43581 GCA_033720355.1 Gemmatimonadota bacterium | reverse complement strand
TCCCGCACGCCGATCGCGGTGGTCTGCGCCGGTGCCAAGGCCGTTCTGGACCTGCCGCGCACCATGGAGGTACTCGAGACGCTCGGGGTCCCCGTCGTCGGGCTGCGGGCGGACGAATTTCCGGCCTTCTACTCGACGGGCTCGGGGCTCGAGCTCGAGCACTCGATGGAGAGCGAGGCCGAGGTGGCCCGGGCGGTCCACGAGCACTGGTCGCTCGGTCTGGAGACGGCCGTGCTGGTCTGCAACCCGCCGCCGGACGACGCGGCGCTCGATCCCGCGAAGGTTTCCGGCTGGATCGAGGCGGCCCTGTCCGACGCCGACACGGCCGGGGTAACCGGCAAGCGGCTGACGCCATGGCTGCTGGCGGCCCTCGCCAGGGCCAGCGGGGGCGCGACGGTCGAGACGAACATCGCCCTGCTCGAGAGCAACGTGCGTGCGGCAGCACGGCTCGCGGTCGAGATGCGGCGCGGCCGGTCGACGCGGGTCGGGGGTTTTTGAGAGGCGACCGTCGACGGCGGTTGTCCGCGCACCGGCTCAGAAGATGAGCCCGGCCCCCAGCGAGAAGGCCCACCGACTCGAGGTCGAGTCCTCGATCCCCCCTCCGAAGCGGTAGCCACCGCTGAGGTGACTCACCTGCGCCAGCGAGCTCAGGGGGGATCCGAAGAAGACGGACACCCCGGCGTTTCCGCCCACGCGAGCGTCCTGGTCCTCGTACCAGGCGCCTCCGTAGTCGAAGAAGCCGGCGAGACCGATCCCGACGAGGTCGGCGATGTTGTCGATGGCGAAGAAGCGGTGCTCGACCGTGGCGCGAACGCTCCGGGTGCCGACGAATGCGTGGGGTCCCCACAGCCGGGGCATCTGCTGGAAGCCGAGGTCGAACTCGCCACCCGGAGGGGGGTGCTCGAGGACGCCGCCGGCGATCTGCAGGAAGGTCGCGTGTCGCTCACCGGTACGGATCGCGGCGGTCCCCGTAGCGACGACGCGACCGGAGTCGAGACCGGCGCTGTTGAACAGGGCGTTCGCGTCGATCGCTCCCTTGAGGAGGGCCGGACCGGCCCGGACGCCCGAGCGGATCACGACACGCGGCCCGATACCGGTGCGCTCGTACCCGAGCCCCTCCGGTGCGAGCGCGGCCGAGAGGAAGACGACATCGCTCAGGTCCTGGTCTTCCTCGGTGAACCCGTTGAACCGGCCCAGCCGCACGAAGCGGCTGCGTCGGTACTCGCCGTACACCGAGAGCTGGCTGTATACGGTGTCGGGCACCAGCGCGAAGACGCTGTCCTGATCGAGCTCGGGGTGTTCGGCGAGCAGGTACTCCTCGCGCCTCACCTCGATCGACGCGCCCACGCGGAGATACCCTTCGGGCCGCGCTCGCGGTGCGACCGTGTAGAAGAACCGGTTGATGAGCGCCCGCCGGTGGAAGTCGGTGGTGTCGGCGACGCTCGCCGACTCGGCGCGGTAACGGGTGACCCGTCCGGTGAACGCTTCACCGCCATAGAAGAACGATTGGGTATCGGAGTTCGCGCGGAACGGGCTCGCGAACGTCCAGCTCCCCGAGTCGACGTCGGACAGCGAGGCGAGCGAGCCCGAGGCCGCGAGGTTGGAGCGACCGATCTGGGGTAGCGTGACACCCGCGACCAGACCGTCGCGGTCGGCTTCGCGCACGTACCACAGCCTGACCCGATTGCCGGTCCCGGCGACGTTGGTCTCGGTCAACCCGAACGAGCCGGTCAGGCGCCCGTCGGCCGCGATCTGGAACGCGGCCCGCGGCAGGAGGCTCCACGCGTCGCGCGTCCTCACGCGGGCGGTCAGCAGGTCATCGACCGTCGCGGTATCGATCCGTACCGAGCGGAAGAGCCCGCGCCCCCGGAGGTTGCGCTCGGACTCGGCGAGAATGGTCGAGTCGGCCGGATCGCCGACATCGAACAGCAGCTCGCGGCGGATGACGTAGATCTGCGTCGTCACGTGGAGGCCGTTGAAGAACCCGGCGAACGGGTTCGTCTCCACCTGCGCGTCGGTGAAGAGGTCCTGGCGCTCGATGGTCACGACGTCGATCGGGGGCGCGACCCGATCCGCGGGTCGGGTCTCCTGGCTCGTCGCCCCGGCCGGCATCGCGAGCAACGCGGCGGCGAACGCCATTCCCCCCCACCGCGTCACCGCTCGCTGTCCGCTACTGTAGGGAACGCTGCCCGCGACGACTCGCGGCCGCCGGGGGCCCGGTGAGGGGGGCGACGGCGCACCGCGATCGACAGGTCCAGGTCGTCGCGGGCTACCAGGCCCCCGGTCGGTTCCAGCGCCTCGGCGATCGCCGAGAGCGACCGGCCGAGCGTCGAGGGGCGGAGGTCCGGCGCCAGGTCCCGCAGGGGGATCGCGACGTGCGCGTGTCGCTCGATCGCCGGGTCGGGGATCTCGGGCTCGCCCTCCGGGCCGCTCACCACCAGATCGCCCGCGATCGCGATGTCGATGTCGATCGTCCGCGGCGCGTTGGGATCCTCGCTACGGCGTCGGCCCAGCCGGGCCTCGATCGGCCGCAGCACGGCATGCTTCAGGTAGTCGGGATCCAGATCGGTCTCGACCGCGACCGCGGCGTTCAGGTAGGTCGGCGTGCCGGGCGCGTCCACCGGCTCGGCTTCGTATGCCCGTGAGACCCGCGCGACGCCCAGGGCGGCGTCGATCTCCCGGATCGCCGCGACGACGTTCCGGAGAGGATCGATGTTCGATCCGAGCGTCAGCAGGACGAGGCGACTAGTCGAAATCGGCCCGTGTCCTCTCGATCTCGATACCGACCGAGTCGGCGAACCGCAGGGCGCCCGGCTTCTCGACCCGGACCCTGACCCCCGGCGCCCCGTGGTCGACGACCACGATGCGGGCGATCCCGGCGGCGAGCGCCTCGACCAGGAAGTGGCCGGATGACTCCGCGTACGCGATCACGTCCTTCGCGACCGTCCGGTAGTTGAGCGAGTCGTCCATGTCGTCGGTGTGCCCGGCGCGGCGCGCGTCGACCGTGATCTCGAGGTTGATCACGATGTCCTGCTTCTTCTCGCGCTCCCAGTCGTTGATCCCGATGATCCCCCGCACGTGCAGGTCGCGGATCAGGATCAGGTCTTCAGCCGCCATCGCGCCCTCCCCCCGCTAGCAGGTGTTCGCCTCCATCGACGAACAGGGTGTCGCCGGTCACGTAATCGTTCTCGCACAGATATACGACCGAGGCGGCGACGTGTGACGGGTCGCCCACCCGGCCGAGCGGGACGCGCTCGCCCTTGCGTCGCCACGCCTCCCCGGAGAGCTCCTCTCCCGCGGGCGGCAGGATCGGGCCCGGTACGACGGCGTTCACCCGCACCCCGGGGGCCAGCTCGCGCGCCGACAACCTGGTGAAGTGGAGGAGCGCCGCCTTGCTGACCCCGTGCTGCACGTAGCCACGCCACGCGACGATCCCCGACATGTCGCCGATGTTGACGACGGACCCGGCCGCCGGCCGACCGTCGGCGTCCACTCGATCGGCGGCCGTGTCTCGCATGAGACGCGCGGCGAGTCGGGTACACAGAAAGGGGGCGCGCACGTTGACCTCGAGCGACGCATCCCAGTCGTCCACCGGGATCTCATCGAATGGAGCGCGGGCGAAGGTGGCGGCCGAGTTCACGAGGATATCGAGTCGGGGCAGGCGATCGCGGGTCTGTCGAAACAGCTCGGCGATCTCGTCCGGCTCGCGGAGGTCGGCCGGGAGGGTGAGCGCCTCGCGGCCCAGCCGCCGGATGTCGTCCGCCGTCCCCTCGGCGGCCTCGCGAGACCGCCCGTAGTGGACGACGACATCGGCGCCCGCCCGGGCGAGTCCCAACGCGATGGCCCGTCCGAGTCGATGACCGGCGCCCGTGACGAGCGCGACCGCGTCCTCCAGAAGCATTGGCGGAAGTTGGCGCCCGCTCCCGACTCCCGCCACCGGTGCGCCTCGTGCAACCCTCCGGCTCTTGCCCGGGTCATAACTATGCGTTTGTATAACAAATAGGATCGTCACGGGTCTGTAAACCGCCCGCGAGGGTGGGGAAGTGGGTGAGAATGCCCAAAGGCAGGTATCTGGGTGAGTTCGAGCTGTACGTGCTGCTGGCCATCGAGTACCTGGGCGACGACGCGTACGGCGTCACGATTCGTCGGAGGATCGAGGAGCGGACGGGTCGGTCGGTGTCGATCGGGTCGGTATACGCGACCGGGCGCCGGCTGGTCGACAAGGGTCTGCTGTCGACCGAGATCTCCGCCCCGCGTCCGGTCCGGGGAGGGCGGGCGCGAAAGATCTTCAGCCTGACGCGATCCGGGACGGCCGCCCTCCGGCACTCGACGAACATGCTCAGCCGGATGGCCGAGGATCTCGATCTGGACGTCGAGATCCCGTCCGGCGAGACGGGCGAGCTCGCCGGATGAGCACGCCGCGACCGCCTCGGGCGTGGGGCCGGCTGCTCGCCGCCGTCACCCGGCCGGACGACCGCCCCTACATCCTCGCCGATCTGGCCGAGGAGTACGACGAGCTCGTTCGTCGCGAGGGCGACCGCGCGGCGCGTCGGTGGTACCGCCGCCAGGCGATCCGGTCGCTCGGTCCGTCGCTCGCCGTCCGCCTTTCACGCGAACGACGCGAAAGCCCGATCACCGACCTGCCCACGGTCGCACCCCCGGGGAGAGATGGGATGTCCATGCTCGCACGGCTCTGGCAGGACCTGCTGCACGCGGCGCGCTCGGTCACGCGCAGCCCGCGATACTCGGCGACCGTCATCGTCACGTTCGCGCTGGCGAGCGGGGCGAACATCGCCGTCTTCAGCGTCGTGAACGCGGTTCTGCTCGAGCCGCTCCCCTATCCCGACCCCGACCGGCTCGCGATGACCTTCCGCGTGACCGACCATGGCGATGAGTCGCGGTTCTCCTGGCTCGACTTCCGGGACGCGCGCGAATCGGTCGAGTCCTTCGACGCGTGGGCCGCGTACCAGGTGACGTCGCGAAACTGGCTCGGCGACGCGGGCGCGGAGGAGTGGGCCGGGGTCGAGACCAGCCCGGAGCTGTTCGATGCGCTCGGGGTGCCTCCCGCTCTGGGTCGGGCCCTCGATCCGGATCTCGACGACATGGGCGCCCACGTCATCGTGCTGAGCCACGCCTTGTGGGAGCGTCGGTTCGGCGCCGACACCGACGTGATCGGCCGGGCGGTCCCCTTCGATGGCCACACACCGACCGTGGTCGGGGTGATGCCGCCCGGGTTCTACTTCCCGACGCCCGACGAGGAGTTCTGGCTCCCGCTGGGTTCGGGGGCCGGCGACTTCCACGCTTCCATGCTCGAGAACCGCGGCGCGTGGATGCTGCTCACGATCGGACGTCTCGCCGAGGGGGTCTCGCTCGGGGCCGCGCAGGCGGATGTGCTCGCCGCCACACACGCGGTCGACGAGGCGAACGCCGGCGAAGACGACGGGGAGACGGCCGTGAGGGTGGTGTCGCGTCACGAGGAGTACGTGGGCGACACGAGACGCCTGTTCGGGATCCTGCTGGGCGCCGTCGGGCTCGTTCTCGCCGTGGCGTGCGCCAACATCGCGAACATCGCCCTCACCCGCGCGGCGACGCGGAAGCGTGAGCTCGCCGTGCGGGCGGCGCTCGGGGCGGGTCGGCGGCGGCTCGGGCGTCAGCTGATCGGCGAGCACATCCTCCTCGCGCTGGCCGGCGCCGGGTTGGGGCTTCTCCTCTCGTTCGTGGTGGTGCGCGGGCTGGTGGCGCTCGGTCCGGCGGAGCTGCCGCGTCTTGCCGAGGTCGGCGTGGATCTGACCGCCCTCGCCTATGCGGTCGCGACCGCGACCCTGTGCGGGCTACTGTTCGGCGGCGCCCCCGCGATGATGGCCGCGCGCGGCGGGCTCGCCGGCGCCATCAAGGACGACGCGCGCGGGTCGCTGAGCCGCGGCGCTCGCCGGGCGCTACAGGGCCTCGTCACGGCGCAGGTCGCCATCGCCGTGGTGCTGGTTCTCGGCGCCAGCCTGCTGGTCAACAGCTTCATCCGGCTCTCATCGGTCCGCCCGGGGTTCGATACCGAACGCGTCCTGGTGGTCGGTGTCTCCCTCGCCGAGGACCGGTACCCCGACTCCGGGGCGATCGAGTCGTTCTACCGCGGCGCGCACGACCGGCTCGCCGGGCTCGCGGGCGTCGAGGCGGTGGGGGTCAGCTCGCACCTCCCGTTCTCGGGCAGGGGGATCTCGGTGAGCTATGCACTCGAGCAGACCGGGGGCGAGCGCCTGGAAGGAGAAGGTCTCCAGTTCGAGGTCATCGGACCCGGGTACTTCGACGCGATGGGGATCCCCCTCCACCGCGGGCGCGACATCCGCCCCGACGATCGCACCGGCGGCCCGCTCGTCGTGGTCGTGAACGGCGCGTTCGCCGACGCCCGCTGGCCCGGCGAAGACCCGGTCGGGAAGCGCCTGACGCTCGATACGGACGAATACGACTCGTGGCACACGGTCGTCGGGGTGGTGGGGTCGACGCTCAAGCGGGGGCTGGACGACGACCCGAGGACCCCGATCGCCTACTTCCCGAGAAGCCAGTTCCACGACACCTACGGGATCATCTCCGGGCGGACGGGATACCTGGCGCTGCGCACATCGGTGCCCCCGGCGATGCTGGGTGCGGCCGTCAGATCGGCGATCGCCGAGGTCGACCCGACGTTGCCGCTGAGCGACATCCGAACGTCGGCCGAGCTCGTCGCGAGCTCGGTCGCGGCGCCGCGGTTCCGTACGATCCTCGTGGGTTCCTTTGCCGGGCTCGCGTTGCTGGTCGCCCTGGTGGGGGTGTACGGGGTGATGGCGTTCGCCGTCGCCCGGCGGACGCGCGAGATCGGAATCCGGATGTCGCTGGGCGCGAGCCGGCGTCGCGTCCTCGCAGGAGTGCTGCGCAGCGGTCTCGGCGTCGTCCTCGTCGGTCTCGCGATCGGGATCGCCGGGGGGCTGGCGGCCAGCAGGGTCCTCGACGCGATGCTGTTCGGTCTCACTCCCACCGACGTGGCGAGCTACGGCGGGGCGGCCGTCGTGGTGCTCGGGGCCGGGCTGCTCGCGAGCTACCTGCCTGCGCGGCGGGCGAGTCGGGTCGAGCCGGTGGTGGCGCTGCGGGAAGAGTGACCGGTACGATCGTCTCCCATGGAGGCGATCTGGTACGAGCGGACGGGTCCGGCGAGCGACGTCCTCGAGCACGGCGAGCTGCCCGACCCGGTGGCCGGTCCGGGGGAGGTGGTCGTGCGAGTCGCCGCGTCGGGCGTCAACCCCTCGGACACGAAGCGACGCGGGGGGTGGATCGGTCTCCGGATGCCGCACCCGAGAATCGTCCCCCATTCGGACGGCGGCGGGACGATCGTGTCGGTGGGCCCCGGCACGCCGGGCGAGCGCGCAGGCGAGCGCGTCTGGGTGTGGAATGCACAGGGGCCCGACCGGCCTTTCGGGACGGCCGCCGGGCTCGTCGTGGTTCCGACCGGGCAGGCGGTCGTCCTGCCCGACCGCGTCGGGTTCGACGTCGCGGCCGGGCTCGGGGTCCCCGGGTGCACGGCGCACTACGCGGTGTTCGGCGACGGGCCTGTCGCCGGCAAGCGATTGCTCGTGCAGGGAGGCGCCGGGGCCGTCGGCCACCTGACCGTACAGCTCGCGAAGCTCGGAGGGGCGCACGTGATCGCGACCGTGAGCTCCCCCCGAAAGGCCGAGGTGGCACGCGCGGGCGGGGCCGACGCGGTAATCGACTACCGGACCGAGGACGTTGGGGCGCGGATCCTCGATGAGACGGACGGAGCCGGGGTCGACCGGGTGATCGAGGTGGATCTCGCGGCCAACCTCGAGACCGACGTCGCCGTCCTCGCGACGCACGGCCGTATCGTCTCCTACTCGTCGACCTCCGATCCCTCGCCCCGGGTCGACTACTACCCGCTGGCCTTTCGGGATGTCCGGATCCACTTCCTCCAGGGGTATCTGCTGCCTCGGTCGGCCCGGGCGGCGGCGATCGCGGACCTCACTCGCTGGCTCGCCGACGGCAGACTCGATGTCCGCGTGGGCGCCCGTTTCCGGCTCGCCGAGACCGCCGCGGCCCACGAGGCGCTCGAGGGTCGCGGGGTCATCGGCAAGATCGTCGTCGAGGTCGACGCGAACCGGGGGGACGTGTGACCGGCTACTGCGACCCTCGCAGCACCGACGCCGGATCCACTCGGGTCGCGGACATGGCCGGCAGGTAGGTGGCCGCGAAGGTTATGGCCAGCAGAAAGGCCGCGAGCCCCCCGTAGATCACCGGGTCGACGGCCTCCACGCCGAACAGGAAGCTCTGGAGCAGACGTGTGAGGGCGAGGGCCGCGACGAGCCCGATCCCCACTCCGAGACCCGCGAGCACCAGCCCCTCGCGGGCGACCCACCGCCGCACGGCCGGACCATCGGCGCCGAGGGCCATCCGGATCCCGATCTCGGAAGTCCGCTGGACCACGGTGTAGGAGAGCACGCCGAAGATGCCGATTCCGGCGAGCAGCATGGCAAGCGCGCTGAACGTCGTCAGGATGCCGCCCATCGCGGTGCCCGCCCGCATCGCGTTGTCCACGTACTCCTGAAGCGTGCTGACCTGCGATAGCGGTGCGTCCGGGTCCATGGCCGCGGCCTCCCTGCGAAGCGGCGCCACGAGGTCCTCCGGCGGGATCGAGGTCTTGAGCACGATCGAGAGATCGGCGCCGACGGTCGTGCCCGACTGGAGCAGCGGGATGTATACCTGGATTCGTGACGGCGTCTCGAGTTCGTAGTGGCGGACGTTCTCGGCCACGCCGACGACGGTCCGATACACCGGCCGCGGGTCGTCCGGCGTGCCGCCGAACTCGAACGTCACACGCTTTCCGAGGGGCGATTCGCCGGGCCAGTACCGCTCGGCCATCGTCTCGTCGATGATCGCCACGAGGTCGCCGGGCGGCAGTACGTCGCCGGGGCCGGCATCGGGGTCTGCGTCGACCTGACGGTCGGCCGCCGTGAAGGCGCGGCCCTGAACGATCGGGATCCCCATCGTCTCGAAGTAGCTCGCCGAGACGATCCCGTAGAGCACCGAGTCGCCGTTGTCGGGCTCGATGACTGCCCCCTCGGGGAATATCCGCCGCTCCCAGCTCCGGTTGGCGAGCGGGAGAAGCAGCGTTGTCGCCGCATGCTCGACCCCGGGAACCCCCCGCATGCGCTCCTCGAGCTGTTCGTAGAACCCGGCCCACGTCTCGCGCGTGTCGTATCGCTGTTCGCTGAGGGCGATCCTCGCCGTCAGGAGCCCCTCCGCTTCGAAGCCCTTGTCGACGGTCCTGAGCTCGTAGAGCGTGCGGATCATCAGCCCCGACCCCACCAGGAGAACCATCGAGAGGGCCACCTCCGCCACGACCAGCGCCCCGCGCAGCCGCCGGTTGCCGCCGGTCGATGTCCGCGAGCCCTCCTTCAGGTCGTCGGACAGGTCCGGACGCGAGGCGCGCAGCGCCGGAACCAGGCCGAACAGCAGCCCCGAAGAGGCCGCGGCCACGAAGGTGAACAGAAGCACGCCGACGTCGAGGCCGACCCGGCTGTCGGAGGTCGCGACGGTCATGGGGAGGAGCGGGGTCAGCGCCTTCAGGGCGACGAACGCGACGGCGAGACCCACCGCTCCGCCCGCGAGCGACAGGACGATACTCTCCAGCAGGAGACCCCTGACGACGGTCCAGCGGCCGGCTCCCAGCGCCGTCCGTACCGCGACCTCCTGTTTGCGCCCCTCGCCCCGGGCGAGGGTCAGGTTGGCCACGTTCGCGGTCGCGATCAGCAGTACGAAACCGACCGCGCCGAAGAGGATCCACAGGGCCGGCTCGAGATCGCCGAGCACCATCTCGCTGAGGGACCGGATCTCGACGGAGGCGTTCTCCAGCCCGACCTCCTCCGTCACGGCCAGGTTGATGCGGGCGAGGTCGTCGAGGGCGGTCGCGATCGACGCCCCGTCCGCGAGCCGCGCGTAGATCCGGGTGCCGAACGAGCTCTCCCGGTTCGTCCAGGGGAGATCGGGATAGCTGCCCATGGCGAGGTACATCTGGACCCCGAGATTGGGGAACGACCACCCCGGCTCGAGAACGCCGACGACCGTATGCGGCCGACCGTCGAGCGTGAGCGACTCGCCGATGACGCGCTCGTCCGCGCCGAAGCGGTCCGTCCAGAACTGGTGCCCCAGCACGACCGCGGGGGCCGACCCCAACTCGGTCTCCGCGGGACCCAGGAGCCTGCCCCGATACGCCCGCGCGCCGAGAACTCCGAACAGGTCGCCGAGCACGGCCTGGGTGTTGATGATCTCGGCGGGTCCGTCCCCCGTGAGCGTCATCCCGAACCCGGCGCTGGCGCCGAACCGGTCGAACTCTCCCGACTCGGCCCAGCTGTGGTAGTTGGGGATGGATGTCGAGATGTAGAAGCCCTGCCGCGACACGACGTCGAGCGTGACCAGCCGGTCGGCTTCTTCGTACGGGAGCGGCTCGAGCAGAGCACCCTTCAGCAGAGTGAAGATCGCCGTGACACCGCCCATGGCGAGGGCGATCGTGAGGACCGCGACGGTCGTGAACCCGGGCCGCCGCACGAGGGCACGGACGGCGATCTTCAGGTCGTTCAGGATGTCGGTCATCTCACACTCGTCGGCTGCCGGATGGGCGGACGCCGCGGTCGCTCGCGCATACCGCGGCTTCGTTTCGGTGTGAGATGGGCCGCGACGGGGCAGGGTTGGAAGGTCGAGCGGTCAGAGCGCCTCGAGAAGCCTCGCTATGCGTCGTGCGCGCGTCTCCGGCCTCTTTGCCTCTTCGATCGCCTCGATGTGCTCGCGGCGATGGGTGTACGAGAGCGCGTCGAATGAGCCGCGCCGCCCCGCATCGGCGAGAGCGGCGGCCACATCCGCCGGCACGGCCACGGTCCTCGGCGCCGTGTCGGCCGCGACCGTCACGCGGACCGTATCGCCGGGTCCCTTCGCGATCGCCTCGCGGATGTCCTTTCGGATCCCGAGAAGGTAGCGTCCCCCCATCGAGGCGATCGAGCCGCGGTACGATACCCCGTCGAAGGTCGCCACGACCTTCGGTCGCCCGGACCCGAAGATGTCTTTCGCGTCGAAGGGCACCTCGACCACGGCCCCGCCCCGTCCGGCCTCCTCGATCACGGCGTCGAACTCCTGCATGGACACACGATGACGCCCGGCGCGACCGCCCGGCAACGGGTCGCCTCGCGGGGCGCCCGGGACGTGCGGCCCCGCCGTCGCGGGGTGGACCGCACGGTTCCGCGCTCCCGGCAGTGCCCGTCACCCCGGCTCCCCGTATCTTCGGTCCGATGCGGGGCGGCGGTGGAGGAGGCGCGATGGGGCTACGCCGAAGGAGTCCCGATGTCCGACCGCCCCGACGCAGACCGACCCGAGAACCGCCCGAGCGAGGGTGCCGTCTCTCCGGAGCCCGCGGTTCACGTTCCTTCCGACGAGGTCGTGGCGGTGAGTCTGAGGACAGCCCTCAAGCGCATCGTCCGTCCGCCGGCCCCGTCGTCCGATGGCTCGCCCGTTCGGCGGATCGAGGGCCCCGGTCCGGTGCACCTCGCCGTCGCGGCGCTGCTGGTAGGGCTGTCGGTCGCGAGCTGCGCTCCCGGAGATTCCCGCTCCGAGTTCGCCTCGGTCGATGTGGACGTCGGCACCCCGCCCGAGACGCGCGTGGACGACGTCGTCGATGTGCTGCACGGGGTCGAGGTCGCCGACCCGTATCGCTGGCTCGAGGACCAGGAGTCTCCTGACACCCGCGCCTGGATCGACGCGCAGAACGAGTATGCGGATGCGGTGTTCGCACAGCTTCCCGGACGCGAGCGACTGACCGCGCTGGCGTCGAGCCTTCTCGAGATCGAAGTCCAGGGCACCCCGACGGTGCGCGGCGATCGCTACTTCTTCACGAAACGCTCGGCCGATGACGACCTGTCCATCGTCTACTACCGCGAGGGACTGACCGGAGAGGACCGCGTTCTCCTCGACCCGCACGACATGAGCGAGGACCACACCACGAGCGTGAATCGGGGCGACGTGTCGAAGGACGGCTCGCTCATGGTCTACTTCGTCCGCGAGGGCGGCGTGGATGAGACGGAGATGCGAGTGCTCGATGTCGAGGCCGGGTCGGACCTGCCGGATGTCTTCCCTCCGAACCGGTACGGGAGCGCACAGCTCAGCCCGGACAAGTCGGGCCTGTTCTATGGCATCTACGGGACCCGGGAGCCGCGGATCTACTACCACCGGATGGGGACCGACCCCTCGCAGGACCTCGAGATCTTCGGCGAGGGGTATACCACGCAGGACATCCCGGTCGGTCAGCTCTCCGATGACGGCGAGCACATGCTCATCACGTTCATCGAGGGCTCGTCGGGACCCACGTCGATGTTTCTCGCGGATGTGCGGGACGATGGAACCCTCGGAGATCGGACGGTGATGATCGACGACGGCGAGACGCGGACCTTCGGGAGCTTCGCGGGCGATCGCATCCTGCTCACGACAGATCTGGATGCTCCCAACAGCCGCGTCATGGTCGCCGACATCGACGACCCCGGCGTCGACGCCTGGGAAGAGCTGATCCCCGAATCCGACGACCGCGTGATCCAGGGCGCGGGCGGGGTGGGCGGCCATTACTTCGTTTCGTACCTGGAGGACGTGCAGCCCCGCGTCGCGCAGTACGACACCGACGGCGAGCTCGTCCGCGAGATCGAGTTCGAGACCCTCGGATCCACGTTCATGGCGGGAGGGGAGTGGGACAGCGACGAGGCGTTCTTCGGCTTTTCCTCCTTCCACGTTCCCTCGACCACGTATCGCTTCGACGTGGAGAGCGGCGACCGGGAGGTGTGGTTCCAGACGGAAGTGCCGCTCGACACGAACTCGATGACGGTCGAGCAGGTGTGGTACGAGTCGAGGGATGGGACGCGTGTCCCGATGTTCGTGGTGCATAGGAAAGACATAAATCTGGACGGTACAAATCCAACGTATTTAACGGGTTACGGAGGCTTCAACCTGAGCCGCACGCCCGGTTTCTCGGCGCAGGCAGCGGCGTGGGTCGAGCTCGGCGGCGTGTACGCCGTGCCCAACCTCCGCGGGGGCGGCGAGTTCGGCGAGGAGTGGCACCGCGCCGGGATGTTCGGAAACAAGCAGAACGTGTTCGACGACTTCATCGCGGCGGCGGAGCACCTGATCGACCAGGGCTACACGAGCCCCGAGCATCTCGCGATCGCGGGCGGATCGAACGGCGGGCTGCTCGTCGGGGCGGCGATGACGCAGCGTCCCGACCTGTTCGGCGCCGTGCTGTGTACCTATCCGCTCCTCGACATGGTGCGATACCACCAGTTCATGGTCGCGCGGTTCTGGATCCCCGAGTACGGATCGGCCGACGACCCCGACCAGTTCGAGTACCTGTACGCGTACTCCCCGTACCACAACGTCGAGCCCGGGACGGAGTACCCGGCGACGCTCTTCATCACGGGCGACGGAGACACCCGGGTGGCGCCGCTCCACGGGCGGAAGATGGCCGCGCTCGTGCAGGCGGCCAACGGCGGCGACGAGCCGATCCTGCTTCGCTACCACACGAAGGCCGGACATTCGGGCGGTCAGCCGGTGAGCCAGCAGATCGAGCAGATGGTGGACACCATGAGCTTCCTGCTCTGGCAGGTCGGGGGCGGCTGAGGCCCGGCCGCACCGTGGCGCGGAGCCGGGGCTGCGACCGGGCGGCCCGACTATTCGCGAGTGGCGAGTCCGTCGAGCAGCACGTTCGACAGCGTGCGGATGTGGTCGCCGCCCCGTGACGCGTCGGTGTTGATCTGGAGCGCGAGCGCGGCGCCCGCTTCGGGGAAGTACACCAGGTAGGAGTTGTAGCCGGGGAAGAACCCGCTGTGCCCGTAAGTGATGCCTCGCGGAGTCTGCGTGATCGTGACCCCGAGCGAGTAGACGCTACCCGGCACGGGTGATGCGCCTCGCACGGCCGACTCGAGCAGGTCGCCGAGGTAGTCCCCCTCGAACGCCTCGCCCTCGTAGAGGAGCTTCGCCCACCGGACGAGCGACTGCGGGTTGTTGTACAGCCCGCCGCCGGTCCATTCGATCGCCGGGTTGAACACCATCCTCCCGTCGTCTCCGACGACCTCGAGCGGCGTGCCGAAGATCTCGGCGCTCACGGCGGCGTACCCCTGCGCCAGCCGCGGAGCGCCGCGCCCGTTCTGGGGGTGGGTCATGCCGAGCCCGAGCGGGTCGAGGATGCGTCGTCGCAACTCGTCGTCGTAGGTCCTCCCCGAGGCCGCCTCGAGCACGAGACCGGCGACGATGTAGCCCGTGTCCGTGTAGTTGTAGCCGAGCCCGGCGGGGAAGAGGGGCTCGCGGTCGAGCGCGTAGCTCACCAGGCGCTCGTGCGAGAGCGTGGCGTCGCGGTCGCCGGACGCGACCAGCGCGCGCACGTCGGCGTGGAACTCCTCCGAGTCGAACGCGTGGTCGATCAGACCGCCCGAGTGAGTGAGGAGGTGACGCAGCGTGATGTCGGGGCCGTTCGGGAGACGGTCGAACCAGGGCGCGTCCCCGATCCATTTCGAGATCGGGTCGTCGAGGTCGAGCGTCCCGTCGAGCCACATCGAGATCGCCGTCGCGGCGACGTACGTCTTCCCGATCGAACCCGAGGGCATCCGCATGTCCGCAGCCATCCGGATCCGTCCCTCGACGTCGGAGTAGCCGGTCGCGAAGGCGAACACCTCGCCCTCCGGAGTGATGTACGCGGCGGTGGCGCCGGGGAAGATCTCGTCCGTGCTCTGTGCGGCCGACCAGAGGCTGTCGAGCGTGGTCTGGAACCGCTCGGCGAGGGTAGCCTGCGCGGTGCCGTGGAGGGGCACGACCGCCGAGGCCAGCAAGGCGAGCACGCCTGCCGTGCGCACGCGCCCCCGCAGACCTGCACGCGCGCCCCCCCCGGTGGCTTCCCGCCGTGGCGGAGCCCCTGCGAACGACCCCCGAACCACTAGCGAACGCGCTCGAAACGGAGGTCCCACACGCGGCCCTGGCTCACCGAGAGCCCGTTCACGCGGCCCGAGCCGTCCCGACGGAATACGATCATCCCCCCCGGGCCCCGGAACCCGTCCCGGTACGCCGGCCGAAGCGGGCGGGACTCGTCGTAGCGATCGACGAACACCAGCTCGCCGTCCTCGATCGCCACCCAGTAGGTCACCTCGGCCTCGTCGCTGTGGTACTCTCCGACGTACGCCTGCATCTCGGCCTCGGTCGGGGTGTGTCGCTCGACCGGGACGAGCGCGACGGGGCTCCAGACGGGCGTGGTGACGATCGGGACCGGGCGCCCGTTCGCTCCCGGCTCGAATTCCACGACCAGCCCTCCATCGTTCTCGAAGCGGGTCTCCGAGACGGCCGTGAGCGGCGCCGGCTGCCCCCCGAGACCGCCGAGAGCGATCGTCCCGTCGTCCACCGTGATCTCGAGATACTGGTTCTGTCGCGGGTCGCGGTACGCGCCCGCGTAGCTCTCGAGGATGTCGGCCGGGACCTCGATGCCCTCCGCCGGGTCGTCGGTCTCCTGCTCGTCCGCGAACGCGTCTTCCAGGTAGACCTCGGCGACCTGCCGCGCGAAGCGACCCGGGTTCGCGTTGCCGGCGTTGCACATGACCGAGACGGCGAGCCCGTTGTCGGGGAAGCGGGTGAGAAACCCGCGGTACGCCGCCGTCCCGCCGGAGTGAGAGACCTCCCGGACTCCGCGGTAGTCGCCGATGAAGAGCCCACCGGCGTAGGCGATCTCGCGCCCGTCATCGAGGATGCCCTGACGATGCATCTCCGCGATGAACTCGGGTCCGCCCACCTCTCCGGTGTCGAGGTTGTGGGTGAACTTGAGCAAGTCGCCGACCGTCGTGAGGAGCCCGCCGTTGCCATGGACGTTCTCGAACGGCATCAGCATCCGCCAGCCGCCGTCGTCCGTGGGGATGTATCCGACCGAGCGGTCCTTCACGATCTCGGTGAAGTCGTCGCGCCACTGCGTCTTCGTCATCCCGAGGGGGCCGAAGATCTTCTCCTGCGAGTACTCCTCGAACGTTTTCCCCGACACGCGTTCAACGAGCATCGCCTGGAGGTTGTAGCCGGTGTTCGTGTACGAGTAGTGCTCTCCCGGCGGGTAATTGAGCGCCATCTGCCGCGACGCGATGTCGAGCACGTGCTTGTGTGTGTGCACTCTCGACGTGCGCTGCCACCCCTCGATCCCCGCGACGGAGCCCCAGTCGCGGAGTCCGCTCGTGTGGTGTATGAGGTTGCGGACCGTGATCGGCTCGCCGTAGTCGGGCATCTCGGGGAAGTACTCGCGGATGTCATCATCGAGATCGATCAGCCCGTCTAGCGCCAACATGATCGTGGCCGCGGCCGTGAACTGCTTCGACACCGAGCCGGGCTCGAAGACCGTCTCACCGGTGTTCGGGACATCGTACTCGAGGTTCGCCATCCCGTAGGCGCGCGTGAGCGTCGTCTGGCCGTCCTGCGATACGGCCACCGCGCAGCCCGGCCCGTCGTCTCCCGCGAAGTCGGCGAAGACCCCATCGATGGCGGCCAGGTCCACCGTCCCGTCGTTCGACACGGCGGGCGTGTCCGCGGCCGGCTCGCAGGCGGCGGCCAGCGCGGCGAGAGCGATCGGGAGGACGGCGATTCGGGTGCGAGCGGACATGTGCGTCACCTCGGTCTGGAACTCGACAGGCCCGGTCCGCCGCGAGGAGCGATGCGATCCCTCGCTCGGGAGCGGTGCAACAGATCTTCGAGAATACGGTTCGCCGGGGAGAACGGGCCAGCGCAGTGAGCGGCGAGCCGCGACGAAGCGTTTCTGCGTCCCGGGACGGCCGCTGGACGGGCGGGTGCAGCGATCCCCGCCCTCAGTCGCCGTCGAACAGACGTGCCGCGTTCTCGCCGAGAATCGCCGACTCATCGTCGGGGTCGAGGCCGAGCCCGCGGATCGATGTCAGCATGCGGTCGATGCTCCCGATCATGTGCGGGTAGTCGCTGCCCGCGAGGATCCGGTCGACTCCCGCGAATTCGATCGCCAGCCGCAACGCGCCCGGGTCGAAGTTCACCGTGTCGTAATAGAAGTCGCGCAGCACCTCGCTCGGCGGGCGCCGCAGGAACTCCCGGTTCTGTCGGAACGCCTCGTACCCCCGGTCGAACCGCTCGGCCAAGTACGGGACCGCGCCACCGAGGTGCCCGAGGACCCACTCCGTGTTGGGGAAGCGATCCGGGATGCCGGCGTACACCAGGTGGGCTGCGGCGAGCGTGGTGTCCATGAGGAAGCCGACCATCGGCATCAGCATGAACTGCTCCATCGCCTCCACGCCGACGGGGTAGGTGGGGTGGATGTAGAACACCGCGCCGTATCGATCCCCGAGTTCCCAAAGAGGGAGAAACCGGGCGTCGGCGAGCGGCACCCCGTTGGCGTTCGAGTAGAGCATGGCCCCGGGCATCCCGAGCTCCACCATGCAGCGCTCGAGCTCATCCACCGCGGCCTGCGGGTTGTGGAGCGGGAGGTGCGCCAGCGTCAGGTACCGCCCACCCGACCCCCGCACGGCGGCCGCGAGGCCGTCGTTCACGATCCGCGCGAGCTCCGCGCCCCGTTCAGGGGTCTCGAGCAGCGAGCCCGGCGCCGTCAGCGTGATCAGCTGGCGGTCCACACCGGCCTCATCGAGCACGGACGTTCGGTACTCGAGATCACGGTGTCCGGGCACGAGGACGTTGTAGTCCCCTGGCGAATGCAGGACCGGGTTCCCCTCCGCGTCGTCGGTAAGGCGGAAGTTGCTGGGGCCCGCGCGTACAGCCTCGACGAACTCGGCCGGATAATAGTGGTTATGGACGTCGATGATCATCCGCCGAGGATCACAGCCCACGGCTCCGCCTGTCAACCGGCCCCGCGAAGCCCAGCACGCTCTCGAGACCCGCGATGACGGTCTCGATCGCATCGAGCGAGGCCTTTGACGCGAACCGCTGCAGCTCGCGGTCCCACTGGCGCGCCCACGACGCGGCGAGTCGCCCCGGCTCGCCGATCACGAGCTCGACCCTTCGTCGGTCGCGACGGCTCGGTACGCGGGCCACGTAGCACTTGTACTCGAGGTTCTTCACCGAGCGGCTGATCGTCGATCGTGCGCAGCCGAGGGCGCGCGCCACCTCGGATATCGACGGGCGATGACGCGAGGCTTCCACCACGTTGAGGATCGCCGCCTGCGTCGGCGTGATCCACGCCGGCTCGACCGCCCTCCACGCCTCCGATCTCATGATGAGAAACGTCGAATACAGCGCGTCGCGGACCCGCTCCTCCCGGGGTTCGCGGAGCGGTGTCCGGACAACCCCGGCCTTCCATACGTCGGGTCGAATCTCGCTCACAACCTCACTCCTCGTTCGGGCTCGTCTCGTTCGGCCCCGCCTCGATCGGACCCGCGGACCCGCCTCGTTCGCATCCGTCTCGTTCGGCCCCGCCTCGATCGGACCCGCCCCTGGCGGAACCCGGACGAGCGAGCCCATCCCTGCGCAGAAATGCGTAGCACTGCTACGCATTCTTCTGCGGGGAGCTTCCAGTCTCGTCGGGATCGTCACGCAAGCATCAAGGAGCCGGGCCGGGGGGTCGCGCGCGGGAATGGGGCGTGCCGGCTCCGCGCCGGAGCGTCGCCGCCGGAGCGTCGCCGCCGGAGCGTCGCCGCCCATATCTCAGCGTGCCGGCCGCCGCCGCGTCAAGAGCGTTCGCCGCTGCTGCTCGGTGTCTCCCGGCGCGATCAGGAGTGCGAATCGCCCGGCTTCGCGCCTCCTCGGGTCGCCAGCCAGTAGACCGGGGCGCCGATGATTACGAGACCGAGGCCCAGGGCGCCGTCGCGCGGATCCGCGACGATCGCATTCGCCGCGATCGCGAAAGCGCAAACGGCGAACACGAAGGGCGCCCACGGCCACGCCCAACGGGCGACGAGCGGCGTGTCGGGCGCCACCCGGCGGCGGAGCAGCAGGAGGCCGATCGCCATCAGGCCGAAGAAGATCCACTCGGTGTAGATGACCAGGGTGAAGAGTGTCCTGTACGACGCCGTCATGACGAGGACGGACGCCCAGATCGCCTGGAGGAAGATGGCGCGGTGCGGGGTCCTCCGCGCCGGGTGGATCTCCGCCGCCCACCGCAGAAACAGGCCGTCGGCCGCCATCGCCTGGTAGACTCGGGGGCCCGCCAGAATGATTCCGGTCAGGCCGCCGAACGAGGACACGATCACGAGTCCGGCCATGAAGGCCGCTCCGCCGCCCCCGAGCACGGCGTCGGCGGCGTCGGCGGCGATCCGCTCGGAGGACATCGCGGTCTCGAGCGGAAGGACGTAGAAGTAGGCGAGATTCAGAAGAACGTAGGCGGCCGTGACGATCCCGATGCCGATGAGGAGCGATCGCGGGATGGTGCGTTTCGGATCAATGGTCTCGCCCGCCGAATAGGTGACCATATGCCAGCCGCCGAAGGCGAAGAGACCGGCGGCCACGGCGGAAAGGAAGTGGCCGAAGGTCCCGCCCCCGAGGAGTCCGCCCGCGCCCGCTCCGGCCCCTGCCGCCGCAGCGCCGGCCGCCGTGTTCGACGCCCCTCCGAGCGCTGTCGCGCCGGGGTCTCCAGCGGGCCCGAGAGCGAGCGCCGCGGCGACCATCAGCCCGATCGCGCCGACCTTGATGACCGTGATCGCCGTCTGGACGCGAGTCCCCTGCCGGACACCGGCGTAGTTGAGCCACGACAGCGCGGCGATCGCGGCCACGGCGACCAGCCGGAGGCCGAAGTCGTCGAGCGGCAGGAACCAGCCGATGTACCGGGCAAAAGCCACGCTGATGGCGGCGATGATCCCGGTGTGCATGGTCCAGAACATCGCCCACCCCCAGAGGAAGCCCAGGAGTGGAGAGAACGCCTCGCGCAGGAACACGTAGACGCCGCCCGTATCGTCGATGAGTGAAGCGAGCTCGGCGGTAACGATCGCCCCGAAGAGTGTGAGCACGCCGGCCACGACCCACACGAGCAGCGCCCCGCCGACGGAGGGGATCTGCCCGGTCACCTCGGCGGGCTGAACGAAGATCGAGACCCCGATGATCGTCCCCACGACGAGCGCCGTCGCGTGCGGCAGCCGGATCGCGCGGTCGAGGGAGGCGGCGCCTGGCGGCCGGGAAGTCACGGGCGGACCGGGCCGCCCCGGGCCGGCGTCAGCCACGAAGCCCGAGCTCGGCGTAGCGCCTGATCCCCGCTTCGGCATGCAGCCTCAGCTTCCGGTCGTCCTCCTCGGCGAGGATTCTCCTGAACGTCGGCAGCACTCGCGCGTCGGGCGAGCGATGGTTCGCGAGCATCGCGACGGCTTGCCGCCGGACTCGGATGCTCTCGTCCATCTCTATCCGCTCTAGCAGCAGAGGCACGGCGTCGATCGGGTTCGGCCCATCCTTGCACGACTCGCACGAGAGCGAGTGCACGGCCCAGACGCGCACAGCCGCCTTCGGGTCGCGCAGGAGGGGCACGAGAGCGCGCAGGGACTCGGCGTCCGCGAAGTTGTCGATGAAGAGGGCGCACCACCTCCGAATCTGCCAGTTGGCGTGTCCCAGGCCCTCGCGGATCGCCGGCAATGCCGCCTCGCCACGGCTGTAGAGGCTGAGGAACGCGCCCATCCGATGCTCGCCGTTCGCGAACTCGGCCACGAGCTCTTCGGACGACGCGTCGGGGCGAAAGAGGGGGTGCGCCGCGAGCATGCGGTTCAGGGCCTCGGCGTGAGCGGCCTCTTCGCCGGGCGTCGGGCACGCGACGTCCTGCGGTGCCGTCGTCTGGTGATTGTCGGGCGTGGACTCCGCATCGCGGGCTCGGGTGCCTTCGCAGTTCGCTTCCATCCGGATTCTCCCTGGCCGAGGTCGCTCGGCCGCTCGGGAGCGCGAGACCGTTGCCGCGTTGCGCGTCGCCTGTCTCATACGACGCGGATCGCGCGGGTGCCGGAGACAGCAAGGGCCTCGCGCTCGCTCCATGAATCGACGACCCTCCCCGCGGATCGCGAGAAGCGTGGGTGCCGATTCGGAGTGAGGGCGGGGCCGATCCCCGACTCACAATTGTAGTGTCAGGATCGGTGGGGGTCGCGATCGGGTCAAGCCGGTGGCGGCGGGTCGCGTCTGTGACGCGGGGGCCCCGGCCCGACCGGTGCGGTCAGGCGGCCGGGAGCGTGAAATGAAAGGTCGCGCCCTCCCCGGGTCGGCTCTCCGCCCATACCCGGCCACCCTGCGCCTCGACCAGACGCTTGACGATCGCGAGTCCGAGCCCGATCCCGCCGCTGTCGCGGTCGCGGGACTCCTCGATGCGGTAGAAGCGCTCCCAGATGAGATCGAGGTGCTTCGGCGGGATCCCGGCCCCGCGGTCCTGTACGGCGACGTCGATGTTGGCCCCGCGTCTGGCCAGCCGCACCCGCACCTCGGTGTCCGCCGGCGCGTGGGTGATCGCGTTCGCGAGCAGGTTTCGGAAGATCTGGGCGAGCCGGCGCCGGTCGGCACGCACCATCCACGGCTCCGGAAGAGTGTCGGAGGCGGCGTCGGCTTTCACGAACCGCCCCGGCACGCCATCCGCCTGGAGGTGCAGCGCCACACCGCGCGCTCGGGCCTTCGACTCGAACGCCTCGATCGCCGCGTCGGCCTCGGCGAAGAGATCGACGTCGTCGAGGTCGAGCGCGAGCGCGCCGGCGTCCGCCACGGCGATCTCCTGGAGGTCCTCCACGAGCCGCTCGAGCAACGAGACCTCCTCGCGGAGCGAGGCGAGAGTGCTCTCGTCGGGGCGGCGCAACCCGTCCTCGATGGCCTCGAGCGTTCCGACCAGGTTGGTGAGCGGTGTGCGCAGCTCGTGCGCCGCGTCGCTCACCATGCGTCGCTTGATCTCCTCGCTGCGTTCGAGCTCCTCGGCCATCTCGTTGAACGCGCCCTCGACATCGCCGAGCTCGTCGCGCGAACGCGCGGGGACGCGCACGGTCAGATCGCCCTCCCTGATGCGTCGTGCCGCCGCGGCGAGCGCCCCCGCGCGACCGACGACGGGTCTGGCCAGCAGAAGGGTCGCCAGCGCCGCGAGCACGCTGGCGAGGATGACACCGGTGAGGATCGTCCGGTTCGTCCGATTCAGAAACTCCCCGACCTGGAACTCGTCGATGGTCTCGTTGCCGAACGCGTCGTCGGCGAAGGTCTCGTCTCCGACGCGCAGGTCGAACCGCCGGTCGGAGAAACGCATCTCGGGACTCGGGATGAGAAACAGCCGCACGGGTCTCGCCGGATCGACGCCATCGACGAACCGGAAATCGTCGGGCAGGGCGACGTCCTCGCCGCGCAGACGCATCTCTACGTTGGCTTCGGACCCGCCGCCGTCCGCGAAGGTCCGATGCACATGCAGGACATCGCCGTCGAGCTCGAGGACGGCGCGCGCCAGCTCGGGGTCCGTCGTCGCCGCGAGGGTTCCCGAATCGTCGATCAGCGCGAGACGGGGCTCGGGAAACCCGGCCTCCTCCGCGGCGCGGGCCAGCGAGAGCATCGCCGCGAGCAGCTCGTCCGGCTCGGGGGGCGGGTCGAGCGCGAGCAGGTGGGCGACGCTGTCGCCGAGGGCGAGATCCTCGACATCGAAGGCGGCGGCGACCCGCATCTCGCGGTGCAGGGCGACGCGCGTCGAGCGTCCGAAGTACCAGCCGACCGCGATGATCGCGCCGACGACGAGCGGCCAGACGATGAGGAAGAACCGCCAGCGCAACGAGCGAAGCATCAGAAACCGGATCGCAGACGGTAGCCCGAGCCGAACACCGTCTCGATCTGCTCGGCGCCGTCGGGCTCGACGGACAGCTTCTTTCGCAGGTTGCGGATGTGCACGTCGATCGTGCGATCGAGCGCCACCTCGCCGCGTCCGGGGAGGCGATCGAGCAGCTGTGCCCGAGACAGCACGCGCCCGGGACGGCGGGCGAGCGCGGTGAGAATCTCGAACTCGCTCGGTGTGAGGTCGATCGTGGCGTCGCCGATCTCGACGCGACGGGTCTCGAGATTGACGAGGATGGCGCCCGCGCGGATCACGTCATCCGCCCCGGGCGGTGCGCGGCGGAGCAGGGCGTGGACGCGGGCGATGAGCTCGCGGGGGCTGAACGGCTTCGTCACGTAGTCGTCGGCGCCGAGGTCGAGTCCCTCGATCTTCTGGTCCTCGAGCGTCCGCGCGGTCAGCAGGATGATCGGTGTCGAGGCGCGCTCGCGCACGGCGCGGCAGATGTCGAGCCCGCTGGCTCCGGGCAGCATCACGTCGAGGATGAGCAGGTCGAATCCGCCGTCGCGCGCGAGCTCGAGCCCGCGTGCCCCGGATGTGGCTACGGTCGCCCTGTGACCGGCATGGCGCAGATACAGGGCGACGAGGTCGGCGGTCTTCCGGTCGTCCTCGACGACCAGGACGCTCGCCGCCGGTCGGCCATCGCCGTTCTCCTGACCCTTCCTGTTCATGGCCGCCAAAGCTCGTCAACGGGTGTGAAGATCACGTGAAGCCGGTTCGCCTCCGGCGTCCCTCCCATCTTAACCCGCTCTTAAAACGACCGCCGTATCCTCGTCGGCGTCGGGATGGGAGGAACGGACTATTCGACGGAGGTCGACTGTGAGGGGAACGCATGGAATCGGCGTCGCGGGAGTGCTCGCGGCGGTCGCGACGCTGTCGGCGATCGAGGGGGCGCGGTCGGCCGACGCGCTCGGTCAGGAGATCGAGCTCGGCCCGCCGACCGCGGCCCGGGCGGAGCCCTTCGGGTTCATCGGAGGTCTGCGCGAGCTCTCCGACGGATCGGTGCTCGTGGCCGACCCGCTCGGCGGCGAGCTGGTCCGTCTCGATCCGACGCTCACGTCGGCGCGGAAACTCGGCTCGGAAGGGGAGGGGCCGGGGGAATACCGACAGCCCGACTCGGTCTGGCCGATCGGCCCCGACCGCTCGCTGCTGGTCGATCTCGGGAACGCGCGTCTCTCGGAGATCGGGCCGGATGGGTCGATCGGTGAAGGACACCCGATTGCGAGGCCCTCGGACGGCGAGGGCATGGCGGGGATGATGCTGGCCGTCCCGTCAGCGAGCGATCTCGACGGGCACGTCTACTTTCGCGGTAGCGGCATGGGACCCGACGGACCGAGAGACACCCTGGATGTGTTCAGGCTCGACCTCGCGACCGGTGACGCGGTCCGGATCGCGGGGGTCAAGGGACCCGAGTTGAGCGTCGACAATCGCGGGGGCGAGAACATCAGCATCTCGAGGGTCCCCCTCGGCCCCGAAGATGCCTGGGGCGTGGCCGGCGACGGGACGGTGTTCATCGCCCGGGTCGGCGACTTCTCGATGGAGGTCGTGTCGCCTGACGGGAGCGTCCGACGCGGCGACCCGATCGACTACCGGTCCGTACGCATCGGGACGGACGAGAAGCTGGAGTGGGCCGAGGAGCGCGCACGGGTCGGGGGGATCATGGTCGACATCGCCCTCGATGGATCCGGGGCCAGACGGACCCAGATGAGCCGCGCGACAGGCATGCGCCGCGAGATCGAGGGCCAGTCCTGGCCCGACGCCATGCCGCCGTTCGCCACGGGCGTCATCCGGGTGGATTCACTGGGGCGGGCGTGGCTGCGCCGAAGCGTGGCGGCCGGGCGACCGGTCACCTACGACCTGTTCGACCGTACGGGCGCGCGTGTCGCCACGGTCCCGCTGCCGGAGGGCAGGAGCCTCGTGGCGTTCGGTGCGGGTGTGGTGTACCTCGCGCGCACCGACGAATTCGACCAGCAGTTTCTCGAGCGATACGAGCTGCCGTGAACGGCCGCGTGCCGGGGCGACTCCGGGGTGCGCCAGTCGGTGCGGACGGGGCGGCGCGTGCTTAACGCGGTCTTAAGAACCACCGCGTAGGATCCGGCGGAACACGGGATCCACCGATCGCCGCCCACCGCGGCGTCGAGCAAGCGAACAACACGGTTTCTGGAGACGAGATGGATACGAAGCGGAAGAAGAGGGTTCTCGGAGTCGTCGCGGCGTTCGCGATTCTCCTCGCGCCGCGGACAGGCGGGGGCGACGCCGTCGCGCAGGAGGTCGAGCTCGGGCAACCGACCGCGACGTTCGGCGAGGCGTTCGGGCTGATCACGAGCGTGCGCGAGCTGTCAGACGGGTCGCTGTACGTCGCCGATCCGCTCGGCGGGATGCTCGTCCGTCTCGACGAGGGTCTCACGTCGATGACGGTCATCGGACGCGAAGGGGAGGGCCCCGGCGAGTACCGCCAGCCCGACGGGATCTGGCCGGTGGGCGGCGACAACTCGCTCCTCGTCGACCTCGGCAACGCCCGGCTCACCGCGGTGGACGCCGACGGCAACCTCGGGGACGGCGATCCGATCGTGGTCCCGAGCGCCGAGGGCGGTCTGGGCGGGATGATGATGGCGATCCCCGGCGGGACCGACGACAGCGGCAACGTCTACTTCACCGGCAGCGCCTACACGCCGGAGGGCGTGCGCGACAGCATCGAGCTGTATCGCATCCGGCCGGGCGCCGGCGAGCCCGAGACGGTCGCGCTCCTGCGCGCGCCCGAGATGAACGTCCAGACGTCGGGCGGCGCGAACAACCAGAACGTCAGCGTCCAGCCGATTCCGCTGGGGGCGGCCGACACGTGGGGTGTCGCGCCCGACGGGAGCATCTACATCGCGCGCGTCGGCGACTACTCGGTCGAGTACCGCCGGTCAGGGGGCGGGGTGCGAAAGGGCGATCCGGTCGACTACCGGCCCGTCTCGATCGGGATGGACGAGAAGGAGGAATGGGACGACCAGCGCGCGCGCAACGGCGGTGTCGGGGTCTCGGTCGAGGTGGACAACGGCCGTCGCCGGGTGTCGATGTCGCGCAGCACGGGCGGCCGGGCGGATCTCAACGCCCTCGAGTGGCCTGAGCACATGCCACCGTTCGCGACGGCCCGTATCCGGATCGACTCGGACGGAAACGGCTGGGTGCGCCGCAACCTCGAGGCGGGCGAGCCGGCTCGGTACGACGTGTTCGACACGACCGGGCGGCTCGTGAAGAGCGTCCGCTTCCCGCCAGAGCGCACGCTGATCGGTTTCGGCGACCGCACGCTCTACGCGGCGCGGACCGACGAGTTCGATCAGCAGTTTCTCGAGAAGTACGAGATCCCGTAAGACCAGAGGTCGGGCTCAGCCGGGTCCCGAGTACCCCCGAAGCTCGTCGTACGCCTCGATCTGATCGACGGAGAGGACCCGCGTCGTCCGGAGGTGGGCGCGGAGGTGGACGAACCGAAGGTCACCCCGTAGCTCGGCGATGGCATCGAGCGCCGTGGCCAGCTCGGTCTCGTCGATGTGCCGGTGCCGAAAGCGCATGTCGAGCTCGCGCTCGGCCTCGATGATCCGCGCGCCGATCGCCTGCGCGCCGCGCGACATCTCGGCGTGGATGCTCGTGACCTCGGCGCGCTGGTCGTCGGTCAGCCCCAGCTCGTCGCCCAGCTCGAGGACGTGTTTGGGACCGGGAAAACGGTTCAGCTCGGCCGCGCGCGCGAGCCCCATCCCGGCGCCGCTCCTGAGGTCTTCGAGCTCTGCGGCCGACATCGACGGGATCTCGCCGGCCTCCTGCCCGGCGTACTCGGAGACGTGACCGGCGTGCTCTTCGTGCTGCCCCGCGACCGCCGGCGCGATCGCGAAGAGCCCCGCGAAGGCCGCGAGGCCGATGACGGTGGGTCGCCTGTCCGCGTGCATGGATTCGATCTCCCTCGAGTTCGGTTCACGTCGCCCGGCCGTACCGCCCGGCCCGCCGCGCGTTTACCCTGTCGTCGAGTCGGGTGCGCACCGAGGAGGTCGGCGAATGCCAGAATCGCCCCACGGGTCGGGCGGGGCCAGCGACTCGCGGCCCTACCGGGTCGCGGCGGCGCTGATGCGGCTTCTGATACGCGTCTTCTTCCGCCGCGTCGAGGTGGACGGGCTCGAGAACGTCCCGGTCGATCGCGGCGGTCTCCTTGTCGCGTGGCACCCCAACGGGCTGGTCGACCCGGCGCTCATCATGACCCGGCTCCCCGACCGCGTGGTGTTCGGGGCCCGCCACGGTCTGCTTCGGATCCCCGTCCTGGGGGCGATCATGCGCGCCCTCGGCACCGTCCCCATATACCGGGCGTCGGATCACCCGGCGGCTGAGGAACGGTCGCGTCGCGCGGCGAACCGCGCGAGCCTCGATGCGCTCGCCGAGAAGATCGTCGAGGGCAAGCTGTCGGCCCTTTTCCCCGAGGGCGAGAGTCACGACGCGCCTCACCTGATGGAGCTCAAGAGCGGCGCCGCGCGTCTCTACTATGCGGCTCGCCGGATCCAGGCGAGCGGCGACTGGCCCCTCGATCTGCCGGGGCCGGCGATCCTCCCGGTCGGGCTCCATTACGACCGCAAGCACGCCTTTCGGTCTCGCGCTCTCGTGCAGTTCCACCCGCCGCTGGCGATCCCGCCCGGGCTCGACGTGTCTCCCGAGCCCGACGAGCCGATCGAGGCGTTCCTCGATCGGGCACGGCGGCTTACCGGGGTCATCGAGAGGGGTCTCGAGGCGGCAGTGCTACCGACCGAGACCTGGGAGATCCACGGCCTGATGCACCGCGCGCGCAAGCTCGTGCGGGCAGAGCGGGCCGCGCGCGCCGGGACCGACCCCGGGCGGCCCCGGCTGCTCGAGCGACAGGTCGGGTTCTCGCGGGTGTGGACCGGTTACCGGGCCCTTCTCGCATCGGATGCGGTCGCCGTGGAGCGTCTTGTGGACCGCGTCCGCGAGTACGAAGCGGATCTGCGGGCACTGGACATCGAGGATCACGAGCTCGATCGCGACCCGCGGCTCGGATCGGCGATGCTGCCGCTCATCCTCGCGGGACAGGTGGTGATGGTCTACGTGCTGTTGCCCCCCATCCTCGTCGTCGGTCTGCTCGTGAACCTCCCGCCTGCGTGGCTCACATCGGTCCTCGCCCGCCGATTCGCGAAGGCGGCGAAGGACGAGGCATCGCTCAAGGTGCTGATCGGCGTGGTGCTCTTCCCGCTCACCTGGATCGGGGTCGCGGCGGCGATCACGCTGGGGCTCGTGCGGCTCCAGGGGTGGTTCCCGGCGCTGCCGAGCGCGCCGCTGGTGGCCGGCGTGTCGGTCGCCGCGCTGGGTGCCGCCGGCGGGATCATGGCGCTCAGGTACCGGCGGCTCTCGGCCGAGACGGCACGAGCCGTTCGAGTCCGGCGCACCCGACGACGACGGGCGTCGGAGGTCGATCGGCTACGTACGGAGCGCTCGGATCTCTGCGACCGGATCCTCGCCCTCGCCGAGGGGCTCGATCTCCCCGGGCGCGTGGCCCCGGATGGCACCGTCTCGACGCAATAGGAGGCGTCCGCGTTGCGGGGCACGGCTGTGGATGTCGTACGCGCGGCTTATCGTGGGCCCATGACGAGAGCGATCCGATGAGCGCGCGCGGGAAGGAGATCGGTGCGACCGCCGGCCACCAGCTGGTCGTCTCGGCCCGAGCGACGGACCGCCGTGCCGCCTCCCTCGCGTGGCTCTCCGCCCTGCCGCGGCACGCCGACGCGCTGATCCTCGGCGAGACCCTCGACGGACCCCATGACCTCATCCTCGCGTTCGTCTCGCACGGCGGGTCGGCGATGGGGCTCCACCGGAGGACGCTTCGACTTCTCGCCGCCGAGCTGGCGCGCACGGCCGGGGCCGCAGAAAGGCGGCCCCCCGGGGGTCGACTCGCACGATCGGCCATCGTCGAGCGGACCCTTCGGCGCGTGACGTCCGAGCGGCTCGGGAGGCTGGGCGCCGTCGCCGACACTCCGGGCTTCGGACGCGCCGTCGGCGACGCGCTCGACGATCTCGGTCTCGCCCGGGCGACACCGGCGGCGCTCCGGCCGCTCGATGCCGACCTCGCCGGGCTCGCGGAGGCGGTGCGGGAAGAATGGGAGGAGGCCGGATTGCTCTCCTTGTCGGACGTGTATCACGCTGCGATAGAACGACTTGGTGATATCGATTTCAAGCATCCTCTCACATGTGTTCCGCTCCTCGTCCAGGACGCACGCATCGAGACCGGGCTCGAGACGGCGTTCCTTGGAGCGCTCCTCGAACGGGCGCCCGCCAGCCTGACCACGATCCCCGATGGGGACGCCGTCTCGATCGCCTCGTACGAGAGCTTACGAATCGAAAACTCCCGGATGGCGGGGGAGCCGGGGGGGACGGGCCACCGCGCGCTCGACCGGCTCCAGACAGGTCTGTTCGGCGCCCCCGGTGCGCCGACCGCGCCGGATGACTCGGTGACCGTCTTCTCCGCCCCGGGCGAGAGCCGCGAATCGGTCGAGATCGCGCGCCGACTGCTTGCGGCGGCGGAAGAGGGGCGGCGCTTCGACTCGGCGGCGATCCTCCTCCGACAGCCGGAGGACTACCGGCCATATCTCGAGGAGGCGCTGGATCGTGCGGACGTGCCCGCCTACTTCGCCCGGGGTGTCCGTCGCCCGGACCCGGCCGGGCGCGCGTTTCTGGCGCTCCTGTCGTGCCGGCTCGACGATTACTCGGCCCTCCGCTTCGCCGAGTATCTGTCGATCGGCGAGGTGCCCGCGGCCGCGGAGGGAGACGCGCCGCCGGACGCGCTGTCCGAAGCCGAGACGTGGGTGCCGCCGGTCGACGAGGAACAGCGGCCACCCGGCGAGACCGCCCTGTCCGTCGAGACGCTGCCGCCCGCCGAGACCGCGCCGGCGGGCGGGGGGGCCGGGGCGGACGGCGGGTCGGGCGGGGAAGGCGACCGTGCCGTTCGGGCCCACACTCTCCGTGTGCCGCGGCGCTGGGAGCGCCTGCTGGTCGAGGCGTCGGTAGTCGGCGGTCTCGACCGGTGGTCGCGGCGTCTCGACAGTCTCGAGGCGGAGCTCGAGCTGCGGCGAGACGGGCTCGAGGTAGAGGATCCGGATGACCCGCGACGTCGCGCGATCGACCGGGACCTCGGCGACCTCGCCTGTCTGCGGGCGTACGCCCTCCCCCTGCTCGAGGCGCTCTCGGAGCTTCCCGACGAGGCGACATGGGAGCGGTGGCTCGCGGCGTTGCGGGGTCTGGCGACGCGGGCGCTGCACCGGCCCCGGACGGTTCTCGCGCTGCTCGGCGAGCTCGCGCCCATGGGTCCGATCGGGCCCGTCACCCTCCCCGAGGTCGTCCGTACGCTGGCTCCCCGGTTGCGCGAGGCCGCCGCGGCCTCGGGCGGAGGACGGTACGGGAAGGTCTTCGTCGGGCCGATAGACGCGGCGCGCGGGCTCGCCTTCGATCTGGTGTTTGTTCCGGGGATGGCCGAGCGCGTCTTTCCGCCGAAGATCGCCGAGGATCCGATCCTTCTCGACGGGGTGCGCGAGGCGCTCAACCAGGGTGACCGATCCGGCGCGGGTCCGGGTCTCGCCACGAACCGCGACCGGGTCGCGGCCGAGCGTCTGGCGCTGCGCATCGCCGTGGGGGCGGCGCGCGAGCGGGTCGTCCTCTCCTATCCCCGGATCGAGGCGATCAAGTCCCGTCCGCGGGTGCCGTCCTTCTACGTGCTCGAGGCGGTGCGGGCGGCGGAGGGCAGGTTGCCGACCTTCGAGGATCTGGCGAAACGCGCGGAGGAGGTCGCGGAGGCGCGGATCGGGTGGCCCGCGCCGAAGGCCGCGGAGCGCGCGATCGACGAGGCGGAGTACGACCTCGCGGTCCTCGCCGATCTGGGTGTCCGGGGCGAGGCCGCGGTGAAGGCGGCCGGGCACCTGCTGAACACCAATCGCCACCTCGCCCGGGCGTTGCGGTTTCGCGCCTACAGGTGGGAAGTGCCGCGCTGGACGTGGGCGGACGGGCTGATCGACCTCTCGGAGGGGGCGATGACCGCGCTCGCCGCGCACGCCCCCGACGCCCGGCCGTTCTCGGCCACGGCGCTCCAGCACTTCGCCGCCTGCCCGTACCGGTTCTACCTGCAAGCCATCCAGCGGCTCTCGCCCCGCGAGCTACCCGTGGGGATCGAGACGATGGATCCGCTTCAACGCGGCTCGCTGGTCCACCAGGTCCAGTTCGAGCTTCTGACCCGTCTACAGGCCGAGGGCGCCGGAGCGACCGCCGCGGAGGCGCCGCTGCCGGTCAGACCCGAGACGCTCGAGAGGGCGCTCGACGCGCTCGACGTCGTCCTGCGCGAGGTGGCGGCCACCTACGAAGACCGGTTGGTCCCCGCGATCGACAAGGTGTGGGACGACGGGATCGAGTCGATCCGCCAGGATCTGCGTGAGTGGCTGGACCGCGAGAGCCGCGACCCGAGCCCGTTCGAGCCGTACCGGTTCGAGCTGTCGTTCGGTCTGCCGATCGACGCCGACCGCGACGAGCACTCGCGGCCGGAGCCGGTCGACCTCGGGGTCGGGCTCACGCTGCGCGGCGCGATCGACCTGGTGGAGCGCACGCCCGACCGCGTCCTGCGTGTCACCGACCACAAGACGGGCCGCTTTCGGGCGAAGCGCGACGCGATCATCCAGGGCGGAGAGCTCTTGCAGCCGGTGCTCTACGCCCTCGCGGCGCGACGGCTCTTCCCCGACCACGCCGTGGAATCGGGCCGGCTGTACTACTGCACGACCGACGGCGAATACCGCAGCCACGAGGTTCCGCTCGCGGATCACACGGTGGAGGCCGCCCGGGTCCTCTCGGGCGTCTTGCGCCATGCCTTCGACGCGGGCGCCTTCCCCGCGCTGCCTCGCGCCCGCGCGTGCGAGTGGTGCGACTACCGGGCGATCTGCGGACCCGACGAGGAACGTCGTGTTCGCCGCAAGCCGTCGCCCGTCGAGCTCGAACAGCTCAGGGAGTTCCCGTGACCGGCGTCGCGCCGTTTCGCCGGGTCGCGTGGCGCCCGGCCGCCGGGGGTCGTGGCTCAGCGCCGCAGCACGGTCCCCGGGTCGAACCACGGCCGGGCCGGCGTGCTGTCGGTGAGCACGAGGAGCGCGTCGAAGTTGAAGGCGAGATCGAAGAGCTCCTGCGTGACGTTGACCCGCCGTTCATGGATCGCGGCCCGCAGGGGCCGGAAGTCGAACAGCGTCCACATGTCGCGCAGGACGAGGCTCTGCGTCGGGAGCACCACCGAGAGCATCCCGACGGGCTCGGTCTCGTACGAGAGCGACACCGGATTGAATTGCGAGCGGCGGGTGTCGGGTCCGCCGACGACGAGCAGGTGGAACGAAGACCCTCCCTCGCCCTCCGCGATCCCGGACAACATGGCGCCGACATCGTACTGACGGGTCTGGTTGAGGCCGCGGTAGAGGTGGTTCGCCCCGAGCTTGACCATCACGCGCGGCTCGGCCTCTCCGGCGGCTCTCGCGTTCGCCAGGTGCTCGGCCATCGTGCGCTTGATCCACGACGCGCGCCGGCGGTTCGACTCCCAGTTGTCGCCGGACATGAAGAGCCGGTTGATCGCCGTCGTCTCGCGCATCGTCTCGATCACCCGGTCGGCGCGGCTGCCGCGGGGCGGGTCGAGGGCGGCGCGCAGGCGGTCGAACGGCTCGTCGGGCGAGGACCACAGAAGCAGCGTGGCCGGGTTGCCGGTCTCGACCACCTGGCGGAGTCCCTCATCCGCGGCGCGGCGAACCCCGGCGACGACCTCCCGGGCCTCCTCGGTCGTCGCGGCGCTCTCGAGGATGGGGAACAGGTACCTGTCGCCGAGGATGTCGTAATCGATCCCCCAGATGACGTCTGGCGCATGGGGCAGCGCCCCCCTCGCGTCGGCGAGGAGACGGGACTCGGACTCGAGGATGAAGAACGGGAACCCGGGCGGTCGCGCCTCCTGGAACGTCGCGAGAGCGTCGGGACCGAGACGCGCCAGGGAGTCGAGGATCGCTCCGGCGTCGGGGCCGACCTCGACCGCGAGGTGCCGGTACCCACCGGGTATCAGGCTGCGGAACCACGCCGCGGCGAACAGCGGGATCTCGCCGATGCCGTGCTCCTCGCCGAGAAGCGCGAACCGGGCGGCCCGTCCGGCTTCGGTGAGGAGGTCTCCGCCGGGGCCGCCGAGCCGGCCGTCCTCGATCGTCACCGCGTGCCGGTGGGCCTCGAGCAGCTCGACGAGCCGCGGGTCGACCTGCTGACCCGACCCGGCCTGCACGGTCAGCGCGACGAGCCCGAGGACGGTCGCCGCGAGGGGCGCCGGTCCCGGTCGGGCCCTGCTGGAGCGGTCGGATACGCGGTCCATGATCACCCGGTCGGCCTCGTCGAGTCGGTGGCTCGCGCTCGTACGGCGCGGGCTCCGTACGGTTCGACGCTACCCGGCGAGACGGCTCGACGACAGAGGGTGTCGACGGTCGCGCGGCGCCGGGCGGGATCGCCATGATCGCGCCGTCCCCGTCCGAACCGTCCGACGCGGCGGCCAGAGGGGCCATCGCGAACGACCTCGACGACACGCTGTTCGTCGAGGCCGCCGCCGGCACGGGGAAGACCACCGCCCTGGTCGGAAGGATCGTCGCGGTGCTGCGCGAGGGACGCGCGACGCTCGACGACATCGTCGCGGTCACGTTCACGGAGAAAGCTGCCGGGGAGATGAAACTCCGCCTGCGGGCCGAGATCGAGCAGGCGAGGGTGGAAGCGGCCGCGAGCTCCGGGTCGGGCGTCTCGCCGGCATCCGGACGGCTGGAACGGGCGCTCGAACAACTCGAGCTCGCGCACATCGGGACGATCCACGGGTTCTGCACGGATCTCCTCAAGGAGCGACCGATCGAAGCCGGCGTGGACCCGGCCTTTCAGGTCGCCGCCGAGGACGAGGCGCGACGGTTGCTCGACGCCGCGTTCGACCGCTGGTTCGAGGCGGCCCTCGCCGATCCGCCCCCGGGTGTCCGTCGCGCGCTCCGCCGCGTCTACGGCCGCAACTCGGGGGGACCGCGCCGGGCGCTTCTGGACGCGGCGTCGGGTCTGGCCGAGCACCGCGACTTCGACGCCTCGTGGCGACGTCCCGACTTCGACCGCGATACGGAGCTCGACCGCGCGGTCGAGCTCGTCGGAGAGCTCGGAAATTTCGCGGCCCGCGCCGCGAGACCGGAGGATTACCTGACGAAGAACCTCCGGAACCTCTACCGCTGGTCGCGCGAGCTGGAGCGGCGTGAGGATGTCCTCGGCAGGGACCACGACTACCTCGAGGCCCGGTTGAGACCGCTCGTGAGATCGCGGTTCGTGGGGTGGCACTGGCGCGGGTTCGCGAGCGCCGACTTCGGTCAGGGGATCCCGAAGGCGGAGGTGCTCGCCCGCCGCGACGAGGTCCGGGCCGAGCTCGAGGAGATCGTGGGCCTTGCCGACGCCGATCTGGCGGCACTCCTCCGCGACGAGCTCAGACCCGTCATCGAGACGTACGAAGAGCTCAAGCGTCGCGAGGGCCGGCTC
Organism: Gemmatimonadota bacterium; assembly: GCA_033720355.1. GTDB lineage: Bacteria > Gemmatimonadota > Gemmatimonadetes > Palauibacterales > Palauibacteraceae > Palauibacter. Next base: position 9,203 of record JAWWCR010000018.1, on the reverse strand, counting down.
GACTTCGTGGATCTCCTGCTGCGGACGCGCGATCTCCTGCGCGACGACGCGGCCATCCGCGCACACTACCAGCAGCGGTTCTCGCACCTTTTCCTCGACGAGTTCCAGGACACGGACCCGCTTCAGGTCGAGATCGCCCTCCTGCTGTGTGCCGACGACCCCGGCGAGACCGCGCTCGAGCGGATCACGCCGGTCCGGGGCAAGCTGTTCGTCGTCGGCGACCCGAAGCAGTCGATCTACCGGTTCCGCCGCGCCGACGTGATGCTGTACGAACAGACACGCCGGCGCTTCGAGGCGGCCGGCGCGCGCATCGTCCACCTGACGACGAGCTTCCGCAGCCAGCCGCGCATACAGGATGCCGTGAACGGCTCGTTCGCCCTCCGGATGATGGGCAGCGAGGACGGGAGCCAGGCGGACTACGTGCCGCTCGCCCCATACCGCGAGGATATCGAGGATCAGCCCGCCGTCGTCGCGCTCCCGGTCCCGCGCCCCTACGGCCGGTACGGGAAGATCTGGAAACGGGCGATCGACGAGTCGCTCCCCGACGCGGTCGGGGCGTTCGTGGCCTGGCTCATCGATGAGTCGGGGTGGCGGGTGACAGACCGCGAGAACCCCGGAGAGCTCGTCCCGGTGAAGGCGAGACACGTGTGTCTGCTCTTCCGTCGGTTCCAGAGCTGGGGGGACGACGTGACGCGCCCGTACGTGCGCGCTCTGGAGGCGCGACGGATCCCGCACGTGCTGGTGGGCGGTCGGTCCTACTTCGACCGCGAGGAAGTGCTCGCCGTGCGAAACGCCCTCACGGCGATCGAGTGGCCCGACGACGGGCTGGCGGTGTACGGGGCGCTCCGCGGACCGCTGTTCTCGCTCGGTGACGGCACCCTGTTCGAATTCACATCGGCGCTCGGCGGGGACGGGAGGTCGGCCCGTCTCCACCCCCTCCGCCCGTTCGCCGGATACGGCGGTCCCGAGGAGATGCGGGAAGCGGGGATCTCCGAGCGTCTCGTCGCGGTGTCTGAGGCGCTCGACATCCTGGGCCGACTGCACCGAGCGCGGAACCGGCGCCCGTTGCCCGAGACGATCCTGCGGCTGCTGGCGGCGGTCCGGGCGCACGCCGGGATCGCAATCTGGCCGACGGGCGAGCAGGCGCTCGCGAACGTGCTGCGTATCGTCGACCGGGCCCGCGCCTTCGAGCGCAGCGGGGCCCCTTCGTTCCGGGCGTTCCTCGACCGGCTCGAGGACGAGGCCGAGCGGGGCCAGGCCGAGGAGGCCCCGATCGTGGAGGAGGGGACGGAGGGGGTGCGGATGATGACCGTCCACAAGGCCAAGGGGCTCGAGTTCCCGGTGGTCATCCTCGCCGACATGACCTGCAACGCGACCTTCGAGACCCCGACCCGTCACGTCGACCCCGCCCGGGGGCTGTGGGCGGAGTCGCTGTGCGGGGCCGCGCCGCTCGATCTGCTCGAGAACCTCGACGTCGAGCGGGCGCGCGAGGTCGCCGAGGCGGACCGGCTCACCTATGTGGCGGCGACCCGTGCGCGCGACCTGCTCGTCGTCCCGGCGCTCGGCGACGGCCGCGACGGCGAGGGCGGGGTGGACCCCGACGAGCCGGAGTGGTGGCTCCAGGCCCTCGACCCCTCGCTCTACCCACCGAAGGGCGAGCGCCGCTCGCCGCGCGACGACCCCGGCGCCGAAGCGCTCGGGGCGCCGCCGTTCGGCGCCGACGCGGTGGTCGAGCGGCTCGACAGGAAGGTCGGGATCGACCCACACCCCGCGAATCGGTCGCGCCCGGACGCCACACCGCCGAGGCGGGGAACGACGTCGTGTGGTGGGATCCCAACGTCCTCGACCTGGACATCGACTCGCCGACCGCCGAGCGACAGAAGCGCCTCCTCGACGTCGACGACGAGGTGCAGCCGACGCTGAGCGTGGAGGAGGGGATCGCGCTCCACGACGCATGGCAGGCGAGCCGTGCCGCGCGGCTGGCCGCGGGGTCGGAGCCGTCGCTGTCGGTGACGACCGTGAAGACCGAGGCGGCGGCCGCGGCGGCGGCCGGGGACGAGGCGCACCCGGGGGTCGATTGGGTCGAGCTCGCGAGACCGGACGACGAGGAACGCCCGCGAGGGCCGCGCTTCGGCGAGCTGGTCCACCACACGCTCGCCGTCGTCCCGTGGGGTGCCGACGCGGACGTCATTCAGGCGCACGTCCGGTCCCATGCGTCGTGGCTCGGCTCGCCGGAGGCTGAGCGGACCGCTGCCGCGCGTCTCGTCGCGCGTGCGCTCGACCACGAGGCGATCCGGCGCGCGGCGGACGCGGACGAGACCCGCCGCGAGGTACCGCTCTTTCTGCGTCGCCCGGACGGCTCGATCGTGGAGGGCGTCGCCGATCTGGCGTATCGGGCGGGGCCGGCCGGCCCCTGGATCGTCGGCGACTACAAGACCGCTGTCGACCCGGCCCCCTACCGAAGCGAGGACAGGTATCAGGCGGGGGAATATGCGCGGATGATCGCCGAGATCACCGGAGAGGAGGCTCGCGCCATCGTTCTCGTCCTCTGACGGCCCTATTTTGAGGGGTCCCGTCCGTCGGAGGTGCAGGAGTGCGCGGCCCCCGAGACAGCATCCGTCACGTTCTGATCGCGCTGGTCGTCGCCGGCGCCGCCGCCGGCGTGTATGGCTGCCGGACGACCGCGCGCATGGAGGCCCGGCACCGGGTGCTCGAGGCCGAGCGCGACGCGCTCATCGGGTATCTCGACGCCGCCGACGCGGAACCGACGTCGGGCGCCGGCGGAGGCATCGTCCCGTTCCACGACGTGCTCGTGGTCGTGCGTCCGTCGCTCATCGATGCGCTGGTCGAGGCGAGCCTTCCCCTCGAGCGCGACCTCTCCGACGACATCCACGTCCGACTCGACAGCGCGTCGATCGCGCTCCGACCGGGAATCGCCATAGCCCGCCTCGACGGTCGGGTGTCGCTCGCCGGCCGGGGGGACGTGCGCGCGGATGTGCGTCTGCTGGGGGTCCTCGAGCTCGCCCCGCGGATCGAGGCCGAGAGGGGGCTCGTCGCGACGATCGCCATCTACGATGTGGAGGCGCGCGACGTGAGTCTGGGCGGACTCGCGCCGCCGGCCGAGCGGCTCGTCGAGGAATTCGCGCGCTTCAAGATCGGCGAGCTGAACCGCAGCCTCGGCGCGCTCCCGATCCCCGTGCGGCTGGACGAGCAGGTCTCGCTTCCGCTCGTCGAGGAGTCCGAGCTCACGATTCCGGCGTACGATCTGCCCCTCGCGTTCGGGCTCGGCGCCGTCCGGGTCCTCGAGGACGGCATGTACGTCTCGCTCTCGATCGACCGCACGCTGCCGGGGTGGGGCGTGATCCTGGAGGACCGGTGAGCGCCCCCGGCTGGCGCGCACGTCTGCGCCCCCGGCTACCGGAGGATCCGCGTGAGCGGCACTGGGCGCTCATCGTGCTCGTGGCGCTCGCGGTGGTCGGCGTCGCGCTGGCCGTACGGCTGGCCCTGCTGGCGCCGTCCGTGACCGTCTCTCCGGCGGAGCGAGCCGCGCTCGAAGCCGAGATCGAGGAGCTGCGGCGCGAGCTGGCCGCGCGTGTCGCCGCCGATCCGTGGCTCGCGAGCGTGGAGGAGCGAACCGGGAACGTCGTCGTCGGGATCCGCAGCGGTCTCGTACAGGACATCGCCCGGTGGGCGACCCACACCTATCTGGACGACGTCCGGCTGCACCTGAACCCCGACGTGGTGGTCGAGGAGAGGCAGGACGTGCGGACGAAGGTCGGCCCGATCAGCGTGGGCGCCGGCCACTGGGAGCTGCGCGTCACCATCACGAGGGTCGACGCCGTCCTGGGCGCCGAGTCGATCGAGCTCACCCCGCGCGATTCCTCGCGGGTCGAGGCCCGCATCGCCGTACGGGTCGCGGAGGCGAGCGGCGACGCCGATATCCGGTTCACGTGGGACGCGTCGACCGCAGGCAGCGTGGTCTGCGGCGACTTCGAGTTCGACGAGTCGCTCTCGGGCGTCGTCGACCCGTTCACCTACGAGATCGTCGGCGCGTTCGCGCTCGAGTCGGCAGAGCGCGGCATCCTCGCCGTGCCCGAGTTCGGGCGGCCGCGCCTCCGCGTGCGACCGAAGCCGACACCGGAGTCGTGGGCCCGTGTCGAGGAGTTCCTCGATCACCAGAACAACATCTTCCGGTGCGGGATCGCGCTCAAGCCGGACGAGCTGCGCGAGAAGCTGGCCACTCTCCTCGACGAGGGATTCGAGTTCGAGCTGCCCGAGTCGATCTTCCGGCCGATCACGCTGCCCGCCCGCATCAGCGACCGGATCGCGATCGAGGGCGAGGGGTTCGCGATCGAGAGCGTACCCGCCGATCTGCACGTCGTCCCCGACGCGGTGTGGTACGGGGCGACGCTCGAGGTCGTGCGGGTCGGGCCGCCTGAGACCCGCGTCGCCAGGGCCGGCGGGTGAGGGGGGCCCGGGGCCACGGGGGACACGCCTCCCGCGATCACCGCCACGATCATGCGCGAGCGCGGCCGGACGGCCCCGGCATCCGTCGCCGGCTGTGGATCGTCCTGCTCCTCGTCGTGGGGTACATGGCGGCCGAGGTCGTCGGCGGGATACTCAGCGGCTCGCTCGCCCTCCTCGCCGACGCCGGCCACATGCTGTCGGACGCGGGGTCGATCGCGCTCGCACTCTTCGCGACCTGGTTCGCGTCGCGTCCCGCGCCGCCCGAGCGCACGTTCGGCTATCACCGCTCCGAGATCCTCGCCGCGCTGGTGCACGGAGGGACGCTGATCGCGGTCGCGCTGTTCGTGTTCATCGAGGCGTGGCGACGCTTCCGGGCGCCTCCGGAGGTGGAGGGAGGGCTCCTGATGGTCGTCGCCATCGGGGGCCTCGTAATCAACGTGATCGGCCTGTGGGTCCTCCACGGCGGGCGCGACCACAACCTGAACGTGAAGGGCGCGTGGCTGCACGTCCTCACCGACACGCTCGGGAGCCTGCAGGCGATCATCGCCGGCGGGCTGATCCTGCTCTTCGGCTGGCACGTCGCCGACCCGATCGCCTCGCTCGCGATCGGCGCCCTGGTGCTCTATTCGGCGTGGCGTCTCACGCGCGAAGCCGTCGCGGTCCTCATGGAGGGCGTGCCCGGGCACCTCGACATCGACGAGGTCCGGAGCGCGATGCTGCGGATCGACGGCGTGGCGGGCGTCCACGACCTCCATGTGTGGGCGATCACGTCGGGCTTCGTAGCCCTCTCGGCGCACGTGGTGCCGACGGCCGATGCGCCGAGCGCGGCGCCCCGCGCCGGTCTCCTCCGGCGGATCACGCGCGAGCTCGACGATCGGTTCGGCATCGACCACACGACGATCCAGATCGAGCCACCCGACTTCGAAGGCTGTGGGGAGCCGTGCGACCCGGGGACCGCGGAGGCAGGTTGACCGAGCGGGAGGCAGGCGCTCCCGACACCCGAATCCGGAGACACCGTATGAGCCGAGTAGCGACGTTCGCAGGAGGCCGGGCACGGGTCGCCGCATCCCGGAGGGCGCTGCTTCCGGGGGCGACGGTCGCGGCATTGCTGGCCTGCGGGGACGCCGCGCGGGAGCTCGAGCTCCTCGGGGGAGCCCACTCGGTCGACGACGCCCGGCTCGAGAGCGCCGAGACCGACGCGGACAACTGGCTCACGAACGGGCGCACGTACAGGGAGCAGCGGCACAGCCCGCTCGACCGGATCGACGAGGAGACGGTCGGCCGCCTGGGGCTCGAGTGGTGGGCGGACATGGGAACGATCCGGGGACTGGAGGCGACGCCGCTCGTCATAGACGGGAAGCTGTTCGTCACGTCGTCGTGGAGCGTCTTGCACGCCTTCGACGCCGCGACCGGAGAGCCGCTGTGGACGCATGATCCGCAGGTGAATCGGGCCCACGCGCGCTACGTATGCTGCGACGTCGTGAACCGGGGTCCGGCCTTCTACCGCGGGAAGGTCTATGCCGGCACCATCGATGGTCGCCTCCTGGCGGTCGCCGCGGAGACCGGCGAGCCCGTCTGGGACGTCCAGACGACACCCGAGGGCGCCGCGTACTCGATCACCGGCGCCCCGCGTATCGCCGACGGGAAGGTGATCATCGGGAACGGTGGCGCCGAGTTCGGCGTGCGGGGATACGTCTCGGCCTACGACGCGGAGACCGGCGAGCTGGTCTGGCGTACCTACACGGTGCCGGGTGATCCGGAGAACGGGCACGAGAGCGAATGGATGGCGGCCGCGGCCGAGACCTGGTCGGGCGAGTGGTGGAAGGCCGGGGGAGGCGGAACGGCGTGGGACGCGATCGCCTACGATCCCGAGCTCGGTCTCGTTTTCGTCGGCGTCGGGAACGGCTCTCCCTGGTACGAGCGGATCCGCAGCCCCGGCGGCGGCGACAATCTGTTCCTGTCCTCCATCCTCGCGCTTCGCGTCGGGGACGGGGAGTACGTCTGGCACTACCAGACGACACCCGCCGACAACTGGGACTACACGGCGACTCAACCGCTCATGATGGCGGAGCTCGCGATCGATGGGCGCGAGCGGAGGGTCATCATGCAGGCGCCGAAGAACGGCTTCTTCTACGTCATCGACCGGGCGACGGGCGAGTTCCTGTCGGGCGAGCCGTTCGCCGCAGTGAACTGGGCCACCGGGATCGACGAGGACGGCCGCCCCATCGAAGACCCGGACGCCCGGTCCCTGACGACACCCATGCACGTCGCTCCGGGCCCGAACGGCTCCCACAACTGGCATCCGATGTCGTTCAGTCCCGAGACGGGATATGTGTACTTCCCCGTCTACGAGCATTCCCAGCTCCACGCGGTCGACGATCGGTGGACGTACGATGCGGGGACGATCAACATCGGCGGCAATTTCGACTACGAGGGCCCGGCCATTGGCGAGGAGATGCCGATGCGCGGGCGGCTCGTCGCCTGGGATCCCGTCGGGCAGGAGGAGGCCTGGCGGGTCGAGCACCCGGACCCGATCAGCGGCGGTACGCTGGCCACCGCGGGTGGGCTCGTCTTCCAGGGCCGGGCCGATGGGAGATTCCGGGCGTACCGGGCGACGGACGGCGAGGTGATGTGGGAGTTCGAGCACGAGACCGGGATCGCGGCCGCCCCGATCACGTACGCGGTGGATGGCACACAGTACGTCGCCGTCCTCGCCGGCTGGGGTGGGCCCGAGGTTCTGCTGAACACGGGGCTCGCGGAGGGGAAAGTAGGTCCGGGACGGCTCCTGGTGTTCGCGCTCGACGGGACTGCGGAGCTTCCGCCGCCGGCCCCGCCACTCGGACCGATCTCCGAGCCGACGTACGAGCTCGCCGCCACCGACGCCGACGTCGAGGCCGGCCGGATGCTCTACGACGACAATTGCATCGGGTGCCACGGGATCGACGCCGTGAGCGGGGGAATCACGCCGGATCTCCGTCGGGCGACGGACGCGGTGCACGCCGCGTTCGAGGACATCGTGCTCGGAGGCCAGCGCGCCGTGCTCGGCATGCCGTCCTTCGAGGATCGGCTCGACTCTGAAGAGGTGCGACGGATCCAGGCGTACGTGCTGGCGCGGGCCCGAGAGGCGGCTTCGACCCGTGATCGGTGAGACTGTCTCGCACTACCGCATCACCGAGAAGCTGGGTGGGGGCGGGATGGGTGTCGTGTACCGCGCGCTCGACACGCGTCTCGGCCGCGACGTCGCGCTCAAGTTCCTCCCCGCCGAGCTGACCGGGGATCCCGACGCGCGCGAGCGGTTCACGCTCGAGGCGCGGGCCGCCTCGGCGCTGGACCACGCGAACATCTGCACGATCCACGACATCGACGAGACCCCTGATGGGCGGCTCTTCATCGCCATGGCGTTCTATGATGGAGAGACGCTCAAGGCGAAGCTCGCGGCGGGTCCGCTCCCGATCGACGAGGCCATCGAGATCGGGCGTCAGATCGCCGCCGGGCTCGAGCGCGCCCACGAAAGCGGGATCGTCCACCGCGACATCAAACCGGCCAACGTCATGATCACGGACCGGGGCGAGGCGCGGATCGTCGACTTCGGGATCGCGAAGCTGGCCGGCGACGCGGGCCTGACGCGGACCGGCACGACCCTGGGCACCGTCTCGTACATGTCACCCGAGCAGGCGGAAGGCGGCGAGGTCGGGCCGCCCGCCGACGTCTGGGCCCTGGGCGTCGTTCTGTACGAAGCGCTCACCGGCGAGCTGCCGTTCGTCGGCGCGAGCGAGACCGAGCGGATCGCGTCGATCCTCGCGCGCGATCCCGCGCCGCCGAGCGCCCTCCGTCCGGAGGTGCCCCCGGCTCTCGACGACCTCGTGCTCGAGATGCTGGCGAAGGAGCCCGCCGGGCGTCCCGGTTCGGCGGGACTCGTGCAGGCGCGCCTCGAGGCGTTGGTCCGTCCGGCCGTCGCGGAGACGCCGCTCCACCGTCGTGCGACGACGTGGATCGCGGCCGCGGCGACGGTCGTCGTGCTGGCCGCCGCGCTGGTCATCCCCGCGCGTCAGCGCGCCCGCGTCGACGACGCCCGCGCATCGTTGCCCCGAATCGACGCGCTGGCCGATTCGGGCCGTTACGAGGAGGCGTACGCACTGGCGGTCCGGGCGGAGGACATCCTCGGCGAGGACCCGGTGCTCCAGCGGCTGATGCCCGAAGTGTCCGACGTCATCTCCGTGACCTCCGACCCGGAGGGCGCCAGGGTACTCATCGAGCCCGTGACCGCGGGCGACGACGGGTCGGGCTCGGGAGCGGACCCCCGCACCGAGCTCGGCCGAACGCCGATCCCGCCCACGCGTCTGCCGCGCGGGGACTATTACATCGTCGTCGCCGCGGACGGCTACGAGCCGGTCGAGCGGATGGCGACGAGTCGGCCCGTTCGACGCTTTCCCAACCCGAACGACATCATCATCGACGTGACCCTCGCTCCCGAGGGGGAGCTGCCCGAAGAGATGGTGCCCGTCGAAGGGGGGGCGTACTCGCTGGTCAGCGCGGATGCCCCGGCCGGTCTGGTCTCCGACCTGGCCGACTTCCTGATCGACCGGTTCGAGGTGACGAACGAGTCGTACCGCGAGTTCGTCCGCGACGGCGGGTATGCCGACACGGAGCTCTGGAGCCGCGTGCTGGAAGACCCGCTCGCCGTCGAGCGGGTCGTGGCCGGCTTCGTCGACAGGACCGGTCTGCCGGGGCCTCGC